>NZ_QKSF01000016.1:35794-67204 GCF_003234045.1 Curtobacterium sp. MCPF17_047
CCCCCTGGACCGCACCGACCTCCCGCCACGCCCCGCCGGCGACCCCGGGCTGGTCGACCGGTTCGGCCGCTCCGCCGTCGACCTCCGGGTCTCCCTGACCGAGCGCTGCAACCTCCGCTGCACCTACTGCATGCCGGCGGAGGGCCTGCCCTTCGCACCCGACGCCGCGCTGATGTCAGCGGACGAGATCGCCCGCCTGGTGGGCCTCGGCGCGGAGCAGCTCGGCATCCGCAAGGTCCGCTTCACCGGCGGCGAGCCGCTGCTCCGCAAGGACCTGGTCGACGTGATCGCCCGGAGCGCGGCAGCCCACCCCGACCTCGAACTGTCACTGACGACGAACGCGATCGGGCTCGCCGGTCGTGCCGCCGCCCTCCGCGCCGCGGGGCTGCACCGGCTCAACGTCTCGCTCGACACCGTCGACCCGGACGTCTTCGCCGAGGTGACCCGCCGCCCGTTCCTCGACCGGGTCCTCGAGGGCATCGCGGCGGCCGCGGACGCCGGCCTCGGCGTCAAGGTCAACGCGGTCCTGATGCGCGGGGTCAACGACCACCTGGCGACCGAACTGCTGGCCTGGTGCCTGGAGCGTGGCCACGAGCTGCGGTTCATCGAGCAGATGCCCCTCGACCCGGGGCACGCCTGGGATGCGTCGACGATGATCACCGCTGTCCAGATCCGCGAGATCCTCGGCGCCGAGTACGAGCTGACCCCCGACGAGGCCCCGCGGAACGGCGCCCCCGCCGAGCGCTACCGCGTCCGCTCCCGGGCGACCGGTGCGGACCTCGGCACGGTCGGTGTCATCGCGAGCATCACCGAGTCGTTCTGCGCCGACTGCACGCGCACCCGCCTGACCGCCGACGGCCACGTCCGCAGCTGCCTGTTCTCGGACGACGAGGTCGACCTGCTCGGCCCCCTGCGTGCCGGTGCCGACGACGCGGTGGTCCTCGACCGGTGGCGCCGGGCGATGTGGGCGAAGCCCCGGGACCACGGTGACGACAGCGACGGCTTCGTGCACCCCACCCGTGGCATGAGCGCGATCGGCGGATGACGGACATGACCACGCTGCGCTTCTTCGCCGCCGCCCGTGCCGCGGTCGGTCTCGACGAGACGACCGTCTCGGCCGACTCGCTCGACGACGCCCTCCGGCAGGTGGACGCGGCGGACGCGGCCCGCTGGGCCGCCCTCCAGGAGCGCTGCTCCTACCTGGTCGACGGCGTGACCACCCGCGACCGGTCGACCTCGCTCGTCGGCGTCGGCATCGTCGACGTCATGCCACCCTTCGCCGGCGGCTAGGTCCGCGCCGGGCCCGTCATCGCTCCCACACGGTGAGTTCGGCCGGCGGCACGCGCACCCGGACCCGCAGGCCAGGGGTCAGCCCGAGCGCCGCGACCGCGGCGAGCGTCAGGTCCGCCGTGAGTTCCCCGGCCCGTACCCGGACGAGGCCGTCGCGGGGCTCCAGTCCGGTCACGGTCCGCAGCAGCCCGGTCCCGTCCTGGTCGGCGCGGGTCACGAGGGCGGCGGTCGGGTGGTGCGCGGCCGACACGGCACGGCCGGGAGGCACGCCGTGCGTCCCCGACGCCAGCGAGCCCCCGCCATCGGGTGCGGCCCCGGTCGCGGTCCCGTCCGTCGTCGTGGGATGGTCCAGCACGAGTCCGTCCGACGTCGCCGTGCCGTGCAGGACGACGAGGCCGGAGAACGTCGCCGCGAAGGCACTGCGCGGTCGGGCGAGGACATCGGTGGGACGCCCCTCCTCCACCACGCGGCCGTCCTCGAGCACGACGACCCGGTCGGCGAGGGCCATCACCTCGACGGGGTCGTGCGTGACGAGCAGGCTCGGTCGGCCGGCGACGGCGGAGCGGAGGGCTGCCCGGACCTCCTGCCGGGCGCCGACGTCGAGCGCCGAGGTCGGTTCGTCGAGCAGGACGACCGCCGGGTCCGCCGCCAGGGCACGGGCGATCGCGACGCGCTGGGCCTGACCGCCCGAGAGCGTCCCGGGGGCGCGGTCTGCCAGGTCGGCCACCCCGACGGCGGCCAGGGCCTGGCGGGCCGTCAGGCGGGCCTCCCGACCGGAGCGGCCGGCGGCCCGCGGCCCGAAGGCCACGTTCGCCAGGACGCTGCGGTGCGGGAACAGGTCCGGTCGCTGGGCGACCAGGCCGACACGGCGGCGGTGTGCGGGGACGCTGCGGCCCGGGTCGGCGAGCAGTCGACCGGCGGAGCGGACCTCGCCGGCGTCGAGGGCGAGCAGACCGGCGACGGCGTCGACGACGGTGGACTTGCCGGCACCGTTCGGGCCGATCAGGGCCACGCACTCGGCCGGGCCGACGGTCAGGGCGACGTCGACGTCGCGGTCGTGACGGACGACGTGGGCGACGAGTCCGGCCGCCTCGGTGTGTGCGGCGGTCACAGCGCGGCTCCGCGGGTCCGGACCGAGGCCAGGCCGATCACGAGCACCGCGACGACGACGAGCACCAGTGCGAGTGCGACCGCCCTGTCCGGGTCGATCTCGCGCTGCAGGTACACCTCGAGCGGGAGGGTCCGGGTCACGCCCTGCAGGCTGCCCGCGAACGTCAGGGTCGCGCCGAACTCACCGAGGGCGCGGGCGAAGCAGAGGACCAGGCCGGCCGTGATGCCCGGCAGCACCCGAGGGGTCGTGACCGTGAGGAAGGTGCGGGTCGGTCCGGCGCCGAGGGTGGCCGCGACCCGCTCGTACCGGTCCCCCTCGACACGGAGCGCCCCCTCGATCGAGGAGACCAGGAACGGCATCGCGACGAACGTCTGCGCGATCACGACCGCCGCCGTGGTGAACGCGATCCGCAGCCCGTGCTCGTCGAGGAACGCCCCGACGACGCCGAGCCGGCCGAACGCCGCGAGCAGCGCCAGGCCGCCGACCACCGGCGGCAGGACCAGCGGCAGGAGGACCACCGCGCGCGCCACCCCGGTCCACCGGGAGCGTGACCGGGCGAACAGCACCGCCAGCGGGTAGCCGAGGACGAAGGCGATGCCGGTCGCCGCGGTCGCCGTGCCGAGGCTCAGGCCGAGCGCGGTCAGCGACGCGGGCGAGGTCACCAGCGCGACGAAGGAGCCCCACTGCACCCGGCCGACCATCGCGAGCACCGGGACGACGACGAACAGGCCGCCGAGCACCGCGGGGACCGGCAGCCACCACGGCACCGGACCGCGGGCCGTCGGCCGAGCGCGTCCGGTGCCGGAGCCGCGTCGTGTGCTGCGGCCGCGTCGGGTGATGACTCGCTCTGCCGGGGGCACGGGGGTCAGGGCTTCCCGAAGCCGGCGTCGCGCAGGGTCCGCTGCCCCGCCGAGGACAGGACGTACGCCGTGAACGACCGGGCGAGGACGGGGTTCGCCGCGTCGCGCAGGACGCTGATCGGGTAGGTGTTGACCGCGTCGTCCGCGGCCGCGAACGGCACCCCGGTGACGTCGCGGCCCGCACCCTGCACGTCCGTGCGGTAGACGATGCCGGCGTCGGCCTGGCCCGAGCGCACCTTGCCGAGGACGTCGGTGACGGACTGCTCCTCGCTGACCGGGTGCAGGTCGACGCCGCTCGAGCGCTCGACCGCGAGCGTCGCGGCCCCGCACGGCACCGGGGCGGCGCAGGTCACGAGCTGCACGCCGGGGTCGTCGAGGTCCGCCAGGCCCCGGATGTGGTGCGGGTTGCCGGGGGCGACGGCGATCTCGAGGGTGTTCGTCGCGAAGTCCCGCGGCGAACCACTGGCCAGGCGCTGCTTCCCGAGCTCCGCCGTGGTGGCCTGGTCGGCCGATGCGATGACGTCCGCGGGGGCACCGTTCCGGATCTGGGAGACCAGGTCGCTCGACCCGGCGAACGAGGACGTCACGGTGGTGCCCGGGTGCGCCTGCTCGAAGTCGTGTCCGAGGGTGGTGAAGGTGCGCTGCAGCGACGCCGCGGCGAAGACCGTGATCGAGCCGGACGGGGCGGCGTTCGACGTCGCGCTCGTGCCGGGTCCGCCGCTCGCCGGAGTGCTCGCGCAGCCGCCGAGCGCCAGGGCCAGCAGCGCTCCGGCGGCCAGGACGGCCGTCGACCGCACGGGCTGTCGCATGGTGCCTCCTCGAGCGCCGGTCGGATCCGCAGGTGCGGTCGTTCGCAGCGATCTTACCCGCAGCAGCGGTTCACGGGAATGCGAGGGGCAACCCCTCACGGCGCCACGCATCGACGCCGCCGTCGAGGACGGTGACGGGCCTCCCGATCGTCCGCGCCCACGCGTCGGCCCGCGGCCCGCGTGCGCAGGTGACGACGACGTCCCCGACCGGCAGGGCGGCGTCCGCGTGCACGGACCCCGCGATGACGCCGGTGGCCCACTCCGCCGGGGTGCGGACGTCGACCAGGGTCAGGCTGTCGGTCGGGTCGGCCAGGCGGGCGGCGAGGGCCGCGGGCGCGATGCGCGGCGCAGCACCGCTCGTGCCGCCGGCGCCGTCCGCTCCGGCCGCTCCGGCCGCTCCGGCCGCTCCGGCCGCTCCGGCCGGGAGGCCCGTGGGACGTCGCGACGCCGGCCCACGTCGGATCGGGCTCTCGATCCAGCGCCACCGTCGCGCGTCCACCGTGAGGAGCCGGCCGAGCAGCGGTTCGCCGAGCCCGGCGACGAGGGCCGTCACCTGTGCGGCCATCACCGACCCCACCGCTCCGCAGAGCGCCGGCAGCACGCCGTCGATCGCACACGAGCCCTCGTCGGGCAGGACCTCCGGGTGCAGGTCGTGGAAGTCGACACCGTCGTCCCCGGCATCGCGGAAGACCGAGACCTGGCCGTCGTACGAGAGCACGGTGCCCCAGACGAACGGGATGCCGAGCGGGGCGCACGCGTCCGAGATCGCCCGCGTCACGTCCACCGCGTCGGCCGCGTCGACCACGACGTCGTGCCCGGCGACGTGTTCCGGCCGGAAGCGTCCGACGACCGCGACGACGTCGAGCTCGGGGTCGACCGCGCGCGCACGGGCAGCGGCGACCTCGGCCTTCGCCACACCGACGTCCGCGGTCGTGAAGAGCGTCTGTCGGGCGAGGTTCGAGCCGTCCACGACGTCGTCGTCGACGATCGTCAGGCGACCGAGCCCGCTGCCGGCCAGGTAGGAGACGACGGGCGCACCGAGCCCGCCCGCCCCGACGACCAGCACCCGCGCACGACCGAGGCGTTCGAGGACGTCGGGGCCGGACCCGGCGAGCGCGGCCGTCCGCGAACCCAGTCGTCGTCGCGCGGTGCTGACGGGCGTGCTCACGGCGCCTCCTCCGGGCTGGGTGTCTCGACCGTCACCATCGTCGCCTTGACCGAGGCCACGGCGACCGAACCGATCTCGAGCCCGAGGTCGCGGACCGCC
This sequence comes from Curtobacterium sp. MCPF17_047, assembly GCF_003234045.1. Lineage (NCBI taxonomy): Bacteria > Bacillati > Actinomycetota > Actinomycetes > Micrococcales > Microbacteriaceae > Curtobacterium > Curtobacterium sp. MCPF17_047. The sequence goes on from NZ_QKSF01000016.1 coordinate 41,132, forward strand.
TCCGAGCTCATCAGGGAGACGACACGGTGCGGGCCGCACTGCAGCTCGACCTGGGCCATCACGGTGTCCACGACGAGCCCCGTCACGATGCCGACGAAGCGGTTGCGCGCCGAGCTGCGAACCCCCGAGGGGTCGGCGAGCTGGTCGCCGCGCGACCGGGCGTACTCGGCGAGCTCCCGCCCGTCGACGACCGCCCGTCCGACGGCGTCGGTCGCGCGGGTGAAGGTGCTGCCCTCGACGAGACGGCGCACGGTGTCGTCACTGACCCCGAGGTACGTCGCTGCGTCACGGATCCGGAGCTGCGTCATGACGACGACCTTAACTGTGGATCACCGACCCTCGGCTTGTGGACACTCACCGCCTCGGAGGGGCCGATGTCGGGTTCCCGTCCAGCGGCGCTCGGTACCGTCTCCGGCGTGAGTTCCCCCCGTACCGGCAGCATCGGCGTCCCGCACGCGGTCCGCCACGTGCCGGTCCGTGCCGGGCTCCGCGGTGCCGTCTCGGCCGCCACGACCGCCGCGGTCCGCACCCCGGAACTCACCGTCGGGGCCCTCGGCGTCGTCGTCGCCGCGGCCTTCTCGTGGGTGCCGTCGCTCTGGTACGACGAGGCCGCGACCGTCACCAGCGCGCAGCGTTCCTGGCCGCAGCTGTGGGCCGAGCTGCACACGGTCGACGCCGTGCACGGTCTGTACTACGCGGTCGTCCACGCCTGGTTCTGGCTGGTCGGCTACACCCCCTTCACGCTGCGTCTGCCGAGCGCGCTCGCGATCGGCGTCGCCGCCGCCCTCGTGGTCGCGCTCGGCCGCCGGATCGGTGGCAAGCGGCTCGGCATCACGGCCGGCATCGTGTTCCTGCTGCTGCCCCGCGTGCAGTGGGCCGGCACCGAGGGTCGGCCCTACGCCACGATCACGACCCTCTCGGTCTGCCTGACACTGGTCGGCCTGACCGCGCTCCGCCGCAGCCGCCACGGACGTGCGACCGGGTGGTGGGGCGCCTACGGCGTGCTCGCCGTCGTCGCCGTCGCGTTCAACGTGTACCTCTCGCTCGCGGTCGTCGCCCATGCCGTGGCACTCGCCTGGACCCTGCTCGCCGAACGGCACGACCTCCGACGGGCCACCGTCTCGCGGACCGGCCGGACGCCGGGTCCCCCGCTCGTCTCGCGTGGCGTGCTCGTCCGGTGGGCCGCCGCCGCGGGCCTCGCAGCCGTGGTCGTCGCGCCGTTCGTCGTCGTGGTGTCGTCACAGGCGAAGCAGGTCGGGTGGATCAAGGGCATCAGCGCCAGCACGTTCGGGCAGGTCTTCTCGACGGCGTGGTTCGGTGCCTCCGACCCGTACGCGGCGATGGCGTGGACGCTCATGGTCGTCGGCGTCGTCACCGCCCTGGTGCAGGTGCGCCAGCGGGTGCCATCGGCACGGGCAGTGCTTCGGGCCCAGGCCGTCCGCGTGGCGCTCCCCCTGGTCGTCGTCCCGACCACGGTCCTCCTGCTCGCGACCGCGCTGGGTGAGCGGCTCTACTCCCCCAAGTACGCGTCCCTGAGCCTGCCGTTCGTGGCGGTGCTCATCGCGCTCGCGCTGACGATGATCCGACCGAAGGCACTGCTCTCGGTGGCCGTCGCCGCGCTCGTCGTCCTGTCGGTCCCCACCGCCGTGACCGTGAAGGGGCCGGAGGCGAAGTCCGGATCGACCTGGGCGCAGGCGGCCTCGATCGTCAGCGCTGAGCGGGCGGCGCGTCCGAGCGCGAACGAGGGCGTCGTCTTCGGCAGCGTCTACCGGCATCCGACCACGACGGCGGAGATCATCAAGGTCTCGTACCCGGAGGCGTTCGCCGGCCTCACCGACCTGGCCGTCGGCACGAAGGGGGCCGACCAGGGCGTGCTCTGGAACCGGAACGCCGACCTCGCCTCGACCGTCCCCGCGCGCCTCGGTGACATCGACACCGTCTGGTACGTCGGCGGCACCTCACGCACGATCCGGCCCGAGCTGAAGGCCGTGCTCGCGGAGCGCGGGTTCCGTCCCGCGCACAACTGGCAGACCGGCAAGGTCATCATGACGGAGTTCGTCCGCTCCTGACGCGTGCCGGCCGCCGTCAGTGCAGGACGCGGGCGCCGTGCACGGGGCCGTTCGCCCGCAGTGCCACGAACCCGGAGGCGCTCAGCGCCACCTGCACCTCGAGTGCCGCGTCGCGGTCCGGCACGAGGAACGCCACCGTCGGCCCGCTGCCCGACACCAGGCCGGCGAGGGCACCGGAGCGCTCCCCCAACTCCAGCGTCTCCGCCAGGGCCGGCTGCAGGCGCATCGCGGGGGCCTGCAGGTCGTTGTGCAGGTTCTCGGCGAGCAGTTCGGCGTCGCCGACACGGAGCGCCTGCAGGACCTGCGCCTCGACCACGGGGGTGCGCGGCGCCGGCGAGATGTCGGCGCGGTAGCGCTCCCGGTGCTCGTCGAGCGCGCGGTACACGGACGGAGTCGACAGGCCGGTCTCGCTGAGCGCCAGGACCCAGTGGAACTCGCCCTTCGCCAGCGCCGGGCTGAGCTCGTCGCCACGACCGGTCCCGACGGCGGTACCGCCGGCGAAGGCGAACGGCACGTCGGCACCGAGCTCGGCCGCCAGACGCAGCAGTTCGTCCCGCCCGAGGCCCGTTCCCCACAGGGTGTCGACGGCCAGGAGGGTCGCGGCGGCGTCCGCCGAGCCACCACCCATGCCGCCGGCGACCGGGACCTGCTTGTCGATGGTCAGGTGCACGCCGCCGCGGTGGCCCGCCGTGCGGGCGACCAGACGGGCGGCGCGGATCGCCAGGTTCGTGTCGTCCGTCGGCACCGACGACGTGTCGATCGGACCGGTGAACCGGACCGAGAAGTCGTCGGCGCGCTCGGCCGTGACGTCCTCGTACAGGGACACCGCCTGGTACGCGGTGGCGATGTCGTGGTACCCGTCGTCCTGCAGGGCGCCGACGGACAGGTGGACGTTGATCTTGCCCGGTGCGCGCGTCCGCACCCGATCCGGAGCGGGCGTCGACGTCATGCGACCAACCTATCCCCGTCCGGGTCGGGCTCCCGTCGCGTCGCCCGCCGCGGCGAACCCACGGCGCAGGTCCGCGATGACGTCGTCGACGTGTTCCAGGCCGATCGACAGACGGATGAGCCCCTCGCCGACGCCCGCTGCGGCACGCTCCGACGGGGTCATCTGCACGTGGGTGGTCGACGCCGGGTGCACGACCAGGGAACGGACGTCGCCGATGTTCGAGACGTGGTCGAAGAGCTCCAGTGCCGAGACGAAGCGCCGCCCGGCCTCCACGCCGCCGGCCAGGTCGAACGCCAGGACGCTCGACGGCCCCTTCGGCACGTACCGCTGCTGCAGGTGGTGCCACGGGGAGCTCGGCAGTCCGGCGTAGTGCACGTGCTCGACCTGCTCGTGCGTGTCGAGCCAGGACGCCACCGTGGCCGCGTTCGAGACGTGTCGGTCCATGCGGAGCGACAGGGTCTGGATGCCCTGCAGCACCAGGAACGCGGTGAACGGGGCGATCGCCGGGCCGAGGTCCGCCGACAGCTTCGACCGGGTGCGCTGGATGAACGCGCGCCGCCCGAACTTCTCGGCGAAGTTCGTGCCCGCGAATCCGGAGTGCTCGGTCGTCGCCAGCTGCGGGTACTTCGTCGGGTGTGCCGCCCAGTCGAACGAGCCGGCGTCGACGATGAGTCCTGCGATCGCACTGCCGTGCCCGGCGAGGTACTTCGTCGCGGAGTGCACCACGATGTCCGCGCCGTGCTCGATCGGCCGGACGAGGTACGGGGTCGCGATCGTGTTGTCGACGATGAGCGGGACCCCGGCGTCGTGGGCGACCCCGGCCACCCCGGCGAAGTCCAGGACGTCGCCGCGCGGGTTCGGGATCGACTCGCCGAAGAAGGCCCGCGTCTCGGGGCGGACGGCGGCGGCCCACTCGTCCAGGTCCGTGGGGTCCTGCACGAAGGTGAACGCGATGCCCAGGTCCTTGAGCGTGGACGCGAAGAGCGTGTAGGTCGCGCCGTACAGCGACGCGCTCGAGACGATGTGGTCCCCGGCCCGCGCGAGGCCGAGCACCGCCAACGACGTGGCCGCCTGCCCGGACGCGAGCGCCAGGGCGGCGACACCGCCCTCGAGGTCGGCGATCCGACGCTCCAGCGCCGCAGCCGACGGGTTGTTCACCCGGGAGTACGTGTGCCCGGGCGCGTTCAGCAGGAACCGGTCGGCCGCGTCCTCGCCGGACGGGTACACGAAGGCCGCGGTCTGCGCGATCGGCGGCACGTTCCCGCCGAAACCGGGATCGGACTTGAAGCCCGCCCGGATCTGCCGGGTCTCGAACGCCCAGTCGTCCTCGACGGCCATCAGGACACGGTCTCGGCAGGCACCGCGGCGCGGACGAGCGGGATGACCTGCTCGCCGAAGCGCTCCATCTCCTCGAGCTGCGGCGAGAACTGCAGCAGCAGCGTGTCGACGCCCGCGTCCTCGTACTCGCGGATCCGCGCGGCGACCTGCTCCGGCGTGCCGACGAACTGCGGCCGGAGCCCCCGGTTCGACACCGAGTAGTCCTCGAGCGAGGGGACGTGCTCGAGTTGCGACTTCGAGATGAAGTCCTGGTACGACTCGTACGCCTTGCCGTGCTGGACATCGGTGATGCGCGCGAGCTCGGCCTGGGCCTCTTCCTCGGTCTCCCGCACGATCGCGTACGCGGCCATCCCGAACGCCTCGAACGGCGGCAGGCCGGCGTCCTCGCGGCGACGACGCATCTCGGCGATCTTGTTCCGGAGCTCCTCGACGGTGCCGCCGTGGGTCACGTAGGCGTCCGCGTAGTGCGTGATGCTCGCCTTGCCGGCCTCACTCTCGCCGCCGGCGTAGATGCGCGGGGTGACGCGCGGTTTCGGCTCCAGGTGCGCGTTCTCGACGTCGTAGTACTCGCCGTGGAAGGAGTACGGCGTCTCCCGCCACATCCCCTTCATGACCTCGACGAACTCCGCGGTGCGCTTGTACCGGTCGTCGTGCTCGGAGAAGATGCCGCCGTACTGACGGGCCTCTTCCGCCCACCAGGCGCTCACCACGTTGAAGGTGAAGCGGCCGCCGGAGATGTCGTCGATCGTGGCCGCCTGCTTCGCCGTCACCGCGGGCAGGTGGTACCCGGGACGCATCGCCGCCATGATCTCCAGGCGTTCGGTGGTTGCCGCGATCGCCGCCGCCAGTGCCCACGCCTCGAGGCTCGGCGCCGCGACGCCCTTGATGTCGTTGAGGTTCAGCTCCGGCACGAGGGTCAGGTCGAACCCGATCCGCTCGGCGCGCTGCGCCAGGAGCTTCACGTAGTCGAACGTGACCGGCATCTGCTCGTCGTCGACGTTGCGCAGCCAGCCGCCGAAGAGCGGGGTCCAGTATCCGAATCGCACGGGGTGGGTTCCTTGGGTGGTGAGGAGGGACGGACGGGAGGCTCGCCCCGGGTGGTGGGGCGCGCCTCCCGTCCGGTGGGTGGTCGGGACGGTGCGGGCCGCGTGGTCAGGCGTGCGTCGGTGCGGCTGTCGCCGCGTACTCCGCGTCCAACAGGCCGCCGAGGAACCGGGCGATGGAGCGCGGGCCGGAGGCCGGCGCGACCGCCTCGACGGCGGGGTTGTAGTTCGTGTTCGTGTTGATGTCGTACACGACGGTGCGCCCGTCGGTGGTCTCCATGAACTCGACCCCCGCGATCTGGATCCGCTGGTCCGCGAGGAAGCCCCGCAGCTGCTGGACGAGCGGGTGCTCGGCGGTCACCTCGGAGCGGACGGAGAACGTGTCCGCCGTCACGGTGGCGCCGTCGGTGCCGGGGACCTCGCACACCGCGCCGGCGATGACCTGCGGCCCGTTCTCTCCGGACGGCACAGCGCACGCGTCCGCGGGGCAGAGCTCGAAGCTGCCGGCGCTCGTGTCGACGCGGACCGCGTAGACGAACTCGCCGCCGACGAACTCGGCGCGCGTGATGAACGGCTCACGCGCGGTCAGGTACTCCTGCAGCAGCGTGATGCCGTCGACCGGCGCCTCGAACTCGGGGCTGTCGACGTAGGCGTCGAACTCGGCGAGGGAGTCGAAGCGGCGAACGCCGAGGCCCTTGCCGCCCTGGTTGTGCTTCGTGATGAACGGGACGTCCTGGCCGCCCGTGAAGGTCGCCGCGGACTGCTTGAGCGTCGTCGTGCCGAAGACCGCCGTCGTGCGGGGCACGTCGAAGCCCGCGGCGCGGAGCAACCCGTGCTGCGAGACCTTCGACACCTCGAGCTCGAGGACGTGGCTGCCGCCGACCACCTGGCGTCCGGCACGCTCGAGCCATCCGAGCAGCGCCCGGGTGTACTCCTTGCTGTGCTCGTGCCCACGGGTGTGGCTGCTCGCCGACATGCGACTCCAGTAGACGCCCGGCTCCGGTTCGGCCCCGAGGTCGATCTGCCCCTCGGTCAGGAGGACCTCCTGCACCGGGACGCCCTCGGCCTCGAAGGCGGCGGCGAGCGGCGGGAACCACTCGGGGTTCTCGTGGATGACGTACACGCGCGGAGTGCTCACCGCTCCACCCTAGGCACGGTGTCCCCGCATCTGCCAGGCGTGTGACGCGGTGTTGCATGCGCACCACACTGCTGCCGCACGACGCAACGCCCCGCACTGGGCGGGGCGTTGGCTGGGCGCGGGAGGCCCGGAGGCATCCTGCATCGCCAGCATATCAGTTCATCGCGGCGCTGGTGAGGCGTCGAAGGTCTGCTGGCCGACGACCCCGAGGAGCTCGAGCTTCTGCGCGTCCTCGCTGCCTGCAGGAGCCGTGAAGAGCAGCAGCGCCTGCGCCTGGTCGTCCGTGTGCAGCACCTGGCAGTCGACGGTGATCCGCCCGAGCTCGGGCTGCACGATCGTCTTGTTGTCCGACCAGCGGGTCGCCACCTCGTGCAGTGCCCACAGCGCGGCGAACTCGGGGCTCCGCCGTTCGAGCTCCGCGATGAGCTCGGTCGCGCGACGGTCACCTGGTCCGGCGAGGCCGATGGCCGCACGGAGCGAGGCCACGACGACCCGCCCCAGACGTTCGTGCTGCTCCGGCGCGTACTTCGCCCGCTCGGTGCCGGTGACGAACCACCGCCAGGCCTGGTAGCGCTCGTTGCCGGCCAGCCCGACGGAAGTGCCGAGGAGCGCCGCCGCCAACGGGTTCTCGACGAGCGTCTCGCCCAGGTGGTTGACGACGATCGCGGGGGTGTCCGCCAACCGGTCGAGCACGCGGAGGATCGCGGGGTCGACGTGGTCGGCGCGGTGCATCCGGACCGGTGCGTTCTGCCCTGCCAGGTGGAACAGGTGGTCCCGTTCGTCGAGCGAGCAACGGAGGGCACGGGCGATCGCCGCGACCATCTGCTCGGACGGCTGCGGGCCACGCTGCTGCTCGAGCCGCGTGTAGTAGTCGACCGACATGCCGGCCTGGGCCGCGACCTCCTCACGACGGAGGCCCGGGGTCCGCCGTCGAGCGCCGGCCCCGATCCCGACGTCCTCCGGTCGGAGCATCTCCCGACGGCGGCGGAGGAAGTCGGCGAGGGCAGCACGGTCCATGCGCCCAGTCTGCTGCGTCGGCGCGCTCGGAGCCAGGGATCGCCGGTCCCCCGATGACCACGCTCTGGTTGCCTCGGCCGGGACGGCGCATCGTGGTGGTCATGGACATCACGAACAGCACCGTCTTCATCCCCGGCGCGACCTCGGGCATCGGCCTGGCACTCGCGCTCCGCCTGCAGCAGGCCGGTAGCACCGTCGTCATCGGCGGCCGTCGGCAGGCCCTCCTCGACTCCATCGCCACCGAACACGGCTTGGGCACCGTGCACATCGACGTCGCCGACGCGGAGTCGATCCGGCAGGCCGCCGAGACCGTCCTCGGGACCTACCCCGCACTCGACACCCTCGTGACGATGTCGGGGATCATGCGGAACGAGGACCTCCGTGACCCGGGACACATCTCCGACGCCGTCGAGACCATCGAGACCAACCTGGTCGGCACGATCCGGCTGATCGACGCCTTCCTGCCGCACCTGCTCGGCCGTCCCAGCGCCACGGTCATGACCGTGTCGTCCGGCCTGGCGTTCGTCCCGCTCACCGCGACGCCGACCTACAACGCCACGAAGGCCGGCGTGCACTCGTACACGCAGGCACTCCGACAGCAGCTCGTCGGTTCGTCGGTCCAGGTGCTCGAGCTCGCGCCGCCCGCGGTCGCGACCGACCTGATGGGCGGCCAGGACTTCGGCGGGATGCCGCTCGACGCGTTCATCGACGAGGTGGCGGGTCTCATCGAGTCCGGTGCCGCTCCCGAGATCCTCGTGCAGAACGTCCAGCCGCTGCGATGGGCGGAGCGCAACGGGAACCACCAGCAGATCCTCGAGATGATGGCTGGACGCGATCACTGACAGCCTGCTCCCGGCAAGCGCGCGCTCCGGTTCCGCTGCAGCGATCCGGACACGGTCGTTGCCGCCCTGGAGGCTCGGGGCGCGTCCGTCCGCTGACCGGCTGTCAGGCGGTCGTGTCGGCCGCGGCGCCCCCCGCTGCAGCGAGGACGGTCCGGCCGAGGCGCACGAAGTCGTCGACCCCGAGCTCTTCGCCACGCGCCGTCGGCGCGATGCCCGCGGCTTCGAGGACCTCGGACGCATGCGCACTGCCCCCCAGGACACCGGAGAGTGCCTGGCGGAGCATCTTCCGGCGCTGCTGGAACGCCGCGTCGACCAGGGTGAACACCCGAGAACGGAGCTGTTCGTCGCCCGGCGGCTCGTGTCGGTCGAACCCGACCAGGACGCTGTCGACGTTCGGCACCGGCCAGAAGACCTGCCGACTGACCTGCCCGGCGATGCGCCACGACCCGTACCAGGCGGCCTTGACGCTCGGGGATCCGTAGACCTTGCTGCCCGGGTCGGCGGCCAGGCGGTAGCCGACCTCGGCCTGCACCATCACCAGCGAGCGGACGAGGGACGGGAAGGTCGCGAGCAGGTGCAGCAGCACCGGTACGGACACGTTGTACGGCAGGTTCGCGACGAGGTGCGTCGGCAGGACGGGCAGGTCCTCGGCGGAGACCTGCATGGCGTCCTGGTGGACCACCGTCAGGCGGGCGTCGGGCTGCATCGCGGAGACGGTCGTCGGCAGGTGCGCTGCGAGCCGGGCGTCGATCTCGACGGCGGTGACCGGAGCACCGGTCTCGGTGAGGCCGAGCGTCAACGACCCGAGCCCCGGTCCGACCTCGAGCACCTTCGACTGCGGCGTGACACCGGCGATCGACACGATGCGCCGGACGGTGTTGGCGTCGTGCACGAAGTTCTGGCCGAGCTTCTTGGTGGGGGTGACGTCGAGCGTCGCCGCGAGTTCCCGGATCTCCGCCGGGCCGAGGAGCGCGCCCACGGCTACTGCACCACCGTGACGGGTTCGGCGTCCCACGCGCCGTAGACGAGTTCCGTGTTCGAGGTGATCTGCGCCGCGAGCATCGAGGCGTCGGTCCCCAGCGTCTCGGCCATCGACCGGAGCGTGTGCGGGATCAGGTACGGCGCGTTCGGCCGGCCGCGGAACGGCGTCGGGGTGAGGAACGGCGCGTCCGTCTCGATCATGATCAGGTGGCGCGGGGCGACGTGCAGTGCGTCCCGCAGGTTCTGCGCGTTCTTGAACGTCACGGTGCCGGCGAACGACATGTACCAGCCGCGCTCGGCGCACAGGCGCGCGAGCTCCGGGCCGCCCGAGAAGCAGTGGAAGACGGTGCGCTCGGGTGCGCCGACGCGCTCGAGGACCTCGACCACGGCGTCGTGGGCGTCACGGTCGTGGATGGTCAGCGCGAGGTCGTGGTCCTTCGCGATGCGGATGTGCTCTTCGAAGGAGCGGATCTGTGCCGCCCGGCCGTCGTCACCGGTGCGGAAGAAGTCGAGCCCGGTCTCCCCGATCGCCCGCACCCGGGGCAGGGCCGCGAGCTCGGCGATACCGGCGAGGTGCTCGTCGAGCAGCCCCTGCTCGTCGAGGACCGGGGCTTCGTTCGGGTGCAGGGCCACCGCGGCGAGGACCCGGGGCTCCCGTGCTGCGATCGATGCCGACCACCGTGAGGTGGCCAGGTCCGTGCCGACCTGCACGACACCGCGGACACCGACGCTCGACGCGCGGTCGAGGTGCTCCCGGTAGTCGAGCGGACCGTCGCCGCCGTCCCCGACACCGTCGGCGATCTCCATGTGGGTGTGGTTGTCGTACACCGGGACGGTGAGGGCCTGCGGCAGCGGCGGGTACGTCAGGTCCCGCTTCTGCCCGCCGCCGTCGCCGCCGCGGGCACGGACGTGCGCGTCGGTCACGCGGCGCCCTGCTCCGGCTGCTCGATGCGCGGGAAGAGCCCGGCGGCGAGCGGCGTCACCGTCTCGGACCCCTGCCACTCCCAGGCGCGGTCGATGCGCTGCTCAGCGATCGAGCCACCGGCGCCGATCGAGGCCCAGAGCTTCTCGGTCGCCTTCGGCATCACCGGGGACACGAGCACGGCCACGGTCCCGAGTCCCCGCAGTGCGGTGACGAGCACGGTCGCGAGGCGCTCACGCTGCGCGTCGTCCTTCGCGAGGGCCCAGGGCTCCTGCTCGGTGATGTAGCCGTTCAGGGCGTCCACGAGCTCCCAGACGGTGCTGATCGCGTCGTGCGGTGCGAACGCGGCGATCGCGGCGTCGGCCCGTTCGGTGACCTCCTGCGCGAGGGCGTCGATCGCTGCGTCGGACCCGGTCAGCTCGCCCCGCTCGGGGACGGCGCCGTCGAAGTAGCGGTTGAGCATCGCGACGATGCGGGAGGCCAGGTTCCCGAACCCGTTGGCGAGCTCCGCCTGGTACCGCGCCGAGATGTCCTCCCAGCTGAAGTTACCGTCCTGCCCGAAGGTGATCGCCCGGAGGAAGTAGTACCGGAAGGCGTCGGAGCCGAACGTGTCGGTGATCTCGCTCGGGGCGATGCCCGTCAGCTTCGACTTCGACATCTTCTCGCCGCCGACGAGCAGCCAGCCGTGGCCGAAGACACGCTCGGGGACCGGGAGCCCGGCCGCCATCAGCATCGCCGGCCAGATGACGGCGTGGAAGCGGGCGATGTCCTTGCCGACGATGTGCACGCTCGGCCAGAGGCGCTGGAAGGCTTCGTCGTCCTCGGTGCCGTACCCCAGTGCGGTGATGTAGTTCAGCAGCGCGTCGAACCAGACGTACAGGACGTGGTCGGAGTCCCACGGGATCTGGATGCCCCAGTCGAAGCTCGACCGCGAGATCGACAGGTCGCGCAACCCCTGCTTGACGAAGGAGACGATCTCGTTGCGGACGCTCTCCGGCTGGATGAACTGCGGGTTCGACTCGTAGAGGTCGAGCAGACGCTGCTCGAAGTCGGACATGCGGAAGAAGTAGTTGCGCTCGGCCAGGACCTCCACCGGGATGGAGTGGATCGCGCAGACCTGCTGACCCTCGTACGGGCCGGTGCCGGGGACCAGGTCGCTCGGCTGCTTGTACTCCTCGCAGCCGACGCAGTAGAAGCCCTCGAACTCGCCGGCGTAGATGAAGCCGTCGTCGTACAGCTTCTGCAGGAACGCCGTGACGCCACGCTCGTGCCGCTCGTCGGTGGTCCGGATGAAGTCGTCGTTGGCCACGTCCACCGTGTCGAGCAGCGGCTTCCAGGCGTCGGTGACCAGGCGGTCGGCCCACTCCTTCGGCGTGACGTCGTTCGCCGAGGCGGTGCGGAGGATCTTCTGCCCGTGCTCGTCGGTGCCCGTGAGCAGCCAGGTGTCGTCCCCACGCTGGCGGTGCCAGCGCGCGAGGACGTCCGCGGCGACCTCCGTGTACGCGTGCCCGATGTGGGGCACGTCGTTGACGTAGAAGATCGGCGTGGTGATCGAGAACGAGCTGCCGTCGGCCATGCGGACCATCCTAGAGGCGCGCCCGAGCACCGTGACGCGCTGCCGGGCGGCCTGTGGAGAACCGGACGGGAGGCCCGTGGCGGCGTCCCCACGTGCCTCCCGTCCGACAGGTGTCGCGTCCGGTCAGCGTGCGGCGAGCGCACCCTCGTAGAGGTCGCGCTTGGAGAGTCCGGTCGCGTCGGCGACCGCTGCGGCGGCCTCCTTCATGCGTGCGCCGGCGGCCACGCGTTCGAGGACCAGGCGGACGCCGTCCTCGATCATGGCGTCGTCACCCGATCCGGTGGACCCCGCGACGACGACGCAGATCTCGCCGCGGACGCCGTCAGCCGCCCACTCGGTCAGCTCCGCGAGGCTGCCCCGACGGATCTCCTCGTGCATCTTGGTGAGCTCGCGGCAGACCGCGGCACGCCGGTCGCTGCCGAACCCGGCGGCCATGTCGCCGAGCGTGTCGGCGATCCGGTGCGGCGACTCGAAGAAGACCATGGTCCGCTGCTCCCCCGCCAGTGCGGCGAACACCCGTCGCCGTTCCCCCGCCTTGCGGGTCGGGAAGCCCTCGAACGTGAAGCGGTCCGTCGGCAGCCCGGAGAGCGCGAGCGCGGTGAGGACGGCGCTCGGGCCGGGGACCGCGGTCACGGTGACGCCCGCGGCGGCGGCGGCCTCGACGAGCGGGAACCCGGGGTCGCTGATGGCGGGCATGCCGGCGTCGGTGAGCACGACGACGTCGTCCTCCCGGGCGAGTTCGACGACCTCGGCCGCGCGCTCCCGCTCGTTGTGCTCGTGCAGCGCGATGAGCCGCGGACGGTTCTCGATGCCCAGTGCGCGCATCAGGTGGATCGCGGTCCTGGTGTCCTCGGCGGCCACCACGGAGGCGTTCGACAGCGTCTCCACGAGTCGACGGGAGGCATCACCGAGGTTGCCGATGGGGGTTGCTGCGAGGACGATCACGACCCCATTGTCGTCGCAGGACCCGCGACCTGTGGACGACGCAGCCGACACCTGCGCCGCGTCCGTAGGATGCTGCGGGTGACCACGGACCTGGCCGACCTGCAGAAGACCGTGCCGGACGTCCCGCGTGGCTCGCGGCTCGACGACTGGTGGGGCCGCGTGCTCTCCGCCGGGTGGCGGGTCGCCGCCTGGCGATGGGGTGGCCCGATCGCGGTCACCGTGCTCGCTGCCCTGCTCCGGCTGGTCGACCTCGGCCGGCCGCACTCGCTCGTGTTCGACGAGACCTACTACGTCAAGGACAGCTGGTCCCTCGTCCACCTCGGGTACGAGGGCACGTGGCCGGCGAACCCGACGGGCGACGGTGCGCCGACGACGGACGACCGCTTCGCCGACGGGCAGACGGACCTGTACTCGCGTGCCGCCGAGTTCATCGCGCACCCACCGCTCGGCAAGTACCTGATCGGCCTCGGCATGCTGCTCTTCGGGCCGGACAACGCCTTCGGGTGGCGGTTCACCGTCGCGGTCCTCGGCATCGCCACCGTGTTCCTCACCGCGGTGATCGCTCGTTCCCTGTTCCGGTCCACGTTCATCGGCACGCTGGCAGGCGGGTTCCTGGCGGTGGACGGACAGGCGATCGTGATGTCACGGGTGTCGCTGCTCGACGGCATCGTCACGTTCTTCGTCGTGCTCGGCTTCGGCGCACTGCTGCTCGACCGACGGTGGTCCGCCCGGCAACTCGACCGGTGGGTCGATCGTCGTGCCGCCGCCGGCCGACCGACGCTCTGGGGTCCGGTCCTCTGGTGGCGCCCCTGGCTCGTCGCGATGGGCCTCGCGCTCGGGCTCGCGACCGCGACGAAGTGGACCGGGCTGTACTTCCTGGCGTTCTTCGCCGTGTACTCCGTGGTCAGCGACATGCTGCTGCGGCGTCGCGCCGGGGTGGCCTTCTGGTCCTCGAGCGCCGCGCTGCAGCAGGCACCGGTGACCTTCTTGCTGACCGTGCCGATCGCCGCCGCGACCTACCTGGCGTCGTGGGCTGGCTGGTTCCTGACCCGGGGCGGCTGGGACCGCGACTGGATCGGGACCGGCGGTCAGCGCTGGACCGGCCTGCTCGCCTGGGTGCCCGACAGCCTGCAGAACTGGTGGCACTACCAGAGCGAGATCTACGCCTTCAACATCGGCCTGCACACGCCGCACTCGTACCAGGCGAACCCGCTGCTCTGGCTCCTCATGCAACGGCCGACGTCGATGTACTACGTCGGCACGAACGTGGGCCAGGACGGCTGCGCGGCCGACCGCTGTGGGGCGGCGATCACCGGGATCGCGAACCCGTTCATCTGGTACGCCTCGGTCATCGCGGCCGTGGTGCTGCTCGTGCTGCTCATCACACGGCGGCGGTGGGAGTACGGCATCGTCCTGATGGGCATCGCCGCGGGCTACCTGCCGTGGCTGATGTACCTGGACCGGACGGTCTTCCAGTTCTACACGATCGCCTTCGAGCCCTTCCTCGTGATGGCGCTGGCGGCCGTGATCGGGCACCTGATCGGCTCGCGGGACGACCCGCGGCCACGGCGGACCCGGGCGCTGGTCTGGCTCGGCGTGTACCTGGTCGTCGTGGTGCTCGCGTCGGCGTACTGGTACCCGCTGTGGTCGGCGATGCAGGCGCCGTGGGACTTCATCCGGTCCCACTACTGGCTGCCCAGCTGGCTGTAGCGGCGGCTCCGGTCAGTTCTGCGTCTGCATCGCGCGCTCGAGGGCGTCGCGGTCCAGCGGCTCTCCGGTCAGCTGGTCCGGCTGGGCATGCGGGAGCACGCCGTCGACCAGCACCTGCGCGTAGCGCTTCCAGGCGTCGGGATCGTAGTCACGGGTGGCGTCGGCCACGGCACCGATCATCGTCGTGAGCATCGGCAGGTCGCGGTAGTCGAAGCCGGGACGGACCACACCGGCGTCCTTCGCACGGCCGATGATCCGGGACACCTGCTGCTCCAGGCGGTCGCGCTCCTGCACGATCGACGGGCGGGCCTTGCCGGCACGGACGATGGCGTCGGCCAGGGCGCGGTCCCGCGCTCGGAAGGCGAACACGCCCATCAGGTAGAGACGGAGGGACTCGCGCGGGTCGATCTCGTCGGCAGCGCGGGCGGCGGCGGCGTTCATCGCCTCGAACTTCGTCGCGAGGAGGGCCTCGATCAGCGAGTCCTTGTCCGCGAAGCGCCGGTAGACGGTGCCGACGCCCACTCCGGCCTCGTGCGCGATGTCGTTGAGGGTGACCGAGATGCCGCGTTCCGCGAAGCACTTCCGCGCCGTCTGCAGGATCAGTTCGCGGTTCCGCGCCGCGTCGGCGCGCAGGGGGCGATCGAGATCGGCGGCGGGTCCGGTGGTGCTCACAGAACGAACATAATCGGACTTTCTGGGAACAAGCGGATGCGGTGACTCCGTTTTGGGCTACAGTTACCGCAAGCGGATGCAGTGCATCCGCTTCACTCTTCTCCGGGACGCCCGACGGCGCGCGCCCCTCCTCTTCCATCCTTCGAGAAGGAGGCTGTCGTGACGGCAGAACAGACCGCGCCCGCTCCCACAGGAGCGACGCCGACGACCGCGGGCCCCACCCCGGCCCGGACCGACCACCGATGGATCGCACTCGCGGTCATCGCCCTCGCCCAGCTCATGGTCGTCCTGGACGCCACCATCGTGAACATCGCGCTGCCCTCGGCGCAGCAGGACCTCGGGTTCGCCACCGACCAGCGTCAGTGGATCGTCACGGCGTACTCGCTGGCCTTCGGCTCGCTCCTGCTCCTGGGCGGTCGTCTCGGTGACCTCTTCGGCCGCAAGAACACCTTCATCATCGGCCTGGTCGGCTTCGCCGTCGCGTCGGTGCTCGGCGGCCTCGCCGACTCGTTCGGGCTCCTCGTCGCCGCCCGCGCCCTGCAGGGCGTCTTCGGCGCGCTGCTCGCCCCGTCCGCCCTGGGCATGCTCACCACGACCTTCCGTGACCCCAAGGAGCGCGGTCGTGCGTTCGGCATCTTCGGCTCCATCGCCGGCTCCGGTGCCGCGATCGGCCTGCTGCTCGGCGGCGTGCTCACCGAGTACGCCTCGTGGCGCTGGTGCCTCTACGTGAACGTCGTGTTCGCGATCCTCGGCGTCATCGGCGCGATCGTCTTCATGGCGAAGCCGCCGAAGGTCGAGCGTCCGCGCATCGACATCGCCGGGGTCATCACGATCACCGCCGGCCTGGTCGGTGTGGTCTACGGCTTCTCGAACGCCGAGACCAACGGTTGGGACGCCCCGCTCACGATCGGCATGCTCGCCGGCGGTGTGCTGCTGATCGCGGCCTTCGTGGTGATCGAGACCCGCGTCGCGCACCCGCTGCTCCCCTTGCGCGTCATCCTCGACCGTGACCGCGGTGGTTCGTTCGTCGCCATCGGCCTGGTCGCGATCGGCATGTTCGGCATCTTCCTGTTCCTGACCTACTACCTCGAGCAGACCCTCGGCTTCTCGGCGCTGCAGACCGGCCTGGCGTTCCTGCCGATGCCGCTGTCGATCATGCTGTCCGCCACACAGATCGGCGGACGCCTGCTGCCCCGCGTCGGCCCGAAGGTCCTGATCTTCGCCGGAGCCCTCGTCGCCGCCACCGGGCTCCTGCTCCTCCTGCGCACCGACCTCGACAGCTCCTACGCGGGCACAGTCCTGCCGGCGCTCATCGTGATCGGTCTCGGCATGGGCACGATCTTCTCGTCCGCGATGAACACCGCGACGACCGGGGTCGCCCGTTCGGACGCCGGTGTGGCATCGGCAACGGTGAACACGATGCAGCAGATCGGTGGCTCGATCGGCACCGCGCTGCTGTCGACGATCTTCGCGAACGTCGTCGAGAACAGCCTCTCCGGTCTGTCCGCCGCGCCGACGAAGCTCCAGCAGGCGCAGGCCACGCTCGACGGCTACCACGCTGCGTTCGCGATCTCGGCCGGGGTCCTGTTGATCGTGGCGATCGCGAGCGGCCTGCTCATCAACCGGCAGTCCGTCCGTCTCGATCGTCTCGCCCGTGCCGGGTCCGGCGTGACGGGCAGCGTCCCGACCGCCGCGCACTGACCAGCACGACCACGCCGGACGCCACCGCAGGTCACCGCGGTGGCGTCCGGCGTCCGGCTGTTGCAAGCCACATCACGCTGTGCTCCGACCGATCGTTCCACGGCCTGTGTCGGACTGTTGCTCACCCTCTGTCGTGAGTCAGAGGCGTCGATTACGGTGTGCCACATGGCCCCCGTCCTGACCTCGCCACTCGTGTCCACGCAGTGGCTCGCCGACCACCTCGGCGCGGACGACCTCCTCGTCCTCGACGCCTCGGTGCACACGGACGGCATCGGCTTCGGCACGTCGTGGCACTCGGCGCGGGACGCCCACGAGCGTCGCGGACACGTCCCGGGTGCCGTCTACGCCGACCTCATCGACGAGTTCTCGGCGTCCGGGACGGACCTGCCCTTCACCCGGCCCGGGGTCGACCGCTTCGAGTCCGCGGCCCGTGCGCTGGGCGTGAGCCGCGACTCCACCGTGGTGGTCTACGACGACGGCATCGGCGAGTGGAGCGCCCGTCTGTGGTGGATCTTCCGGTCCTTCGGCTTCGACGCCGTCGCCGTGCTCGACGGCGGCTTCCCGAAGTGGCGCGACGAGGGACGGCCGGTCCGTGTCGGGGCCCTGTCCCGCGCACCGGAGCCGTCCCGCGACGGCGACGCGTTCGTCGCGGGTGAGGAACGTCCGCTCTGGGCCGACCGGGCACGGGTCCTCCGTGCGGTCGACGGTTCCGAGCCGGCGGCGCTCGTCATGGCTGCCGACCCGGCGGCCCTCGGCGACGACCACCCACCGATCGTCCCCGGGAGCACCACCATCGGCGTCCGTGAGTTGCTCGACCGGTCGAACGCCCTGCTCCGCCAGCCGGACCTCGAGCGTGCCCTCGCACCGGTGCTCTCCGCGGACGAGGTCGTGACCTACTGCGGAGTCGGGAGCGCCTCGTGCGTCGACGCGCTGGCCTTGACCGTGCTCGGCCACCAAAAGGTCCGCGTGTACGACGGGTCCCTCGCCGAGTGGTGGCGGGAACCGATCGCCTCCTGACCGGGTGGCGCTGCCCGTCGCCCGCAGCGGGCTAGCGTTGCCCGCATGAGCAGCAGACGCGCGGTCGTCCTCGGTGGGACCGGCGGCATCGGATCCCAGGTCGTCCGCGAACTCCTCGACGTGTCCGGCCGGGGCGGCGACGACTGGGAGGTCGAGGTCGTCTCGCGCTCCGGAGGCCCGGTCGCCGATGGACTCCTCGCCCGCGGCGCGGTCGGCCGACCGGGAGACCGTCGCGACACGACGTTCCTGCGCGAGCTGCTGCGCCCCGGCGCGGACCTGCTCGTCGACACCGTCGGTGCAACCCGCGACGACGCCCTGCAGCTCGCCCCCTTCCTCGACGACGTCGGGTCGACCGTCTTCGTGTCCTCGAAGGCGGTCTACGCCGACGAGCAGGGTCGCCACGCGAACTCGCTCGACAAGCCGGTGTTCGGCGGCGCCGTCACCGAGCTGCAGCCGACGGTCACCCCCGCTGACGCGGACCCGACGAGTCGCGACGGCTACGGTGCCGCGAAGGTCGCCGCCGAACAGGTCCTGCTCGACCACGGGGCGCCCGTCACCGTCCTGCGCCCCTCGAAGGTGTACGGCGTCGGCATCGGCCGACCCCGCGAGTGGTTCGTCGTACGCCGGGTGCTCGACGGCCGCGAGCGCGTCCTGCTCGCCGACGAGGGCCGCGGCGTCGACCACACGACGGCGGCGTCGGGCATCGCGTCCCTGGTCCGGATCGTCGCCGACGCACCCGACCGCCGCATCCTCAACGTCGCGGACGAGACGGCGCCGACGGCGCTGGAGATCGTCCGGACCGTCGCGGGGCACCTCGGTCACACGTTCGACGAGGTCCTGCTCGGCGAGGACGCCCCCGCGTTCGTCGGACTCACGCCCTGGTCGGTGCCGTCGCCGTCCGTGCTCGACACCACCGCTGCGCGCTCGCTCGGGTGGGTCCCGCCTCGGTTCGCGGAGGCGGTCGTGCCGGAGGTCGACTGGTTGGTCGAGACGGCGCACCGCACGCCGGTCGACGGGGACGTGCCGTGGGCGGCCGATCCGTTCTGGGACCGGATGTTCGACTACGGGCCGGAGGACGCGGCGCTGGTGCTGCTGTCGCTCGGGCTGGGCTGACTGGTCGGTCGGGCTGACCCCGCCGGGCTGTGGACAGCGGCAGCTCCTCCACAGATCCGACTGGAGGCCCGCCCACACAGGGCGCGCGGGGCACGCTGGGTGCATGAACGACAACCGGCTCGGGACCGCCGTCAGCCCCTACCTCCGCCAGCACGCCGACAACCCGGTGGACTGGCGCGAGTGGGGCGCCGACGCCTTCACCGAGGCACGGGAGCGTGACGTGCCCGTCCTCGTGTCGATCGGCTACGCCACGTGCCACTGGTGCCACGTGATGGCGCGTGAGAGCTTCTCCGACCCGGAGATCGGTGCGATGCTCCGGCAGGACTTCGTCGCCGTGAAGGTCGACCGCGAAGAGCGCCCGGACGTCGACTCGAGCGCGATGGCCGCGGCGAGCGCCTTCACCGAGAACCTCGGATGGCCGTTGACGGTGTTCATGACGCCTGCCGCGCAGGTGTTCTACGCGGGGACCTACTACCCGCCGCAGCCGGTCGGCGAGCACCCGTCGTTCCGGCAGGTCACGGCCGCGGTGCTCGATGCGTGGCGGGACCGCCGGCACGAGGTCGATGCGAACGCCGCTGCGATCGCGGGGGCGATCCGGCAGGGCGCCGAGGCGGACGCGGCCGCCGCGCAGGCCGGGCAGCCTGACGGGGGTGGGGCGGGCCTCCCGTCCGTCGAGGCGATCCACGGGGTCGTGTCCGACCTCGAGCGTGCCGAGGACGCCACGTACGGCGGGTTCGGAGGGGCGCCGAAGTTCCCGAACGCTCCGCTGTTGGAGTTCCTCGGCGACGTGGCCGCGGACGGCGACGGCGCAGCCGGCGCAGCCGGCGCGCTGCTCACCCGTGCGCTCGACGCCATCGCCGGGTCAGAACTGACCGACGTCGACGGTGGTGTGTTCCGGTACGCGACCCAGCGGGACTGGTCCGTCCCCCACTACGAGCGGATGCTCTACGACAATGCGGGCCTGCTCGCGGTGGCCGAACCCGGGCGAGCCCGCGGCATCGCGGACTTCCTCCGCGACACCCTCCGACGAGCGGACGGTGCCTTCGTCGCGGCGCAGGACAGCGAGTCGACCATCGACGGCCGGCGTGTGGAAGGCGAGTGGTACCGCGTACCGCTCGAAGAGCGCGGCCGGCTCGAGGCGCCGCCGCTCGACGACCAGGTCCTGACCGGGTGGAACGGCCTGGCGATCCGCGGGCTGGTCATCGCGGGCAGTCGCGCCGGGGACGACGAGATGATCGACCTCGCGCGCAGCGCGGCGGACGCCGTCATCGCGGCACACCTCCGGGACGGACACGTCATGGTCCGGTCGAGCACCCCGCGCGGTGGGTCGACCGCAGCGCCGACGATCGAGGACCTCGGCCTGTTCGCGGAGGGGTTGCTCGAGCTCGCCCTCGCGACCGGCGAGCTCGGGTACGCCGTGATCGGGCGCACGCTCGTGGACGACGGACTGTCGGGTGCGCTGGAGGTCGATCCGGTCCTCGCCGCTGCCGGGACCGCGACCGGTGAGCAGCCGCAGACAGCACTCCGATCCGGAACGGTGGCGATGGCCGGGGCTGCCGCGCTCCTCGCTGCCCTCACCGGTGACGACGGCCGGCACTCGGCGGCCGAGCGCCTCATCGCCGAGCGCGCCCGGACCGGGGTGGACCGACCACTCGGGCACGCGGATGCCCTCGGGCTCGCGCTCGCCCTCCAGCGGCCCTCACGAGAAGTCGTGCTCGTCGCTGACGACCGATCGGGCTCCGAGGTGGCCGGCATGCAGGCGGCAGTCCGGACCGCACGACGTCCGGGGACGATCGTCGCCGTGCTCACCCGGGCGCAAGCGGCGGAGTGGGCGGCCGCCGGCTTCTCACTGTTCGAGGGCCGGGACACGCTGGACGGCGTGACGTACGTCTGCCACGACCGGGTCTGCGCGTTGCCGGCACGGACCGCTGGCGAGCTCGCCGCCCAGCTCGGCTGACTGCCGCACGCCCGGACGGTATCCTGGAATGCTCATGTCGAATCCCCCCGTCATCACGTACCCGCCCGAGCTGCCCGTCTCGCAGCGGCGGGACGACATCGCCGCTGCGATCCGCGACAACCAGGTCGTGATCGTCGCGGGTGCCACCGGGTCGGGCAAGACGACGCAGCTGCCGAAGATCTGCCTGGAGCTCGGTCGCGAGAGCATCGGCCACACGCAGCCTCGGCGGATCGCCGCGCGCACGATCGCGGAACGCGTGTCGGAAGAACTCGGCGGCGAGCTCGGCGACCTCGTCGGGTACCAGGTGCGCTTCACCGACAAGGTCAGCGCGGCCACCCGGATCAAGCTGATGACGGACGGCATCCTGCTGAACGAGATCCACTTCGACCGGGACCTCAAGCGGTACGACACGATCATCATCGACGAGGCGCACGAGCGCTCCCTGACGATCGACTTCCTGCTCGGGTACCTGAAGCGACTGCTCCCTCGGCGCCCGGACCTCAAGGTCATCATCACGAGTGCCACGATCGACCCGCAGTCGTTCTCCGAGCACTTCGGCGACGCGCCCATCGTCGAGGTCTCCGGACGGACCTACCCGGTGGAGGTCCGGTACCGACCGCTCGTCGCGGACGAGGACGCCGCCGGCGGGGGCGACGACGAGGACGAGGGCGGCCCGGACGACGGTAGCCGAGACGACGGCAGCAGCACCGACGACCGCGACTACCTGCAGGGCATCACCGACGCGCTCGACGAGCTCGCGCGGGAGGACCCGGGCGACGTCCTGGTGTTCCTGTCCGGCGAGAACGAGATCCGCGACGCACAGGACGCCATCGAGGGCAAGCACTACCCGGGGACCGAGGTCCTGCCGCTCTACGGTCGACTGTCCGCCGCGGACCAGCACCGCGTGTTCCAGCGATCGAACACCCCGGGCCTCCGACGACGTGTCGTGCTCGCGACCAACGTGGCCGAGACCTCGCTGACCGTCCCCGGCATCAAGTACGTCGTCGACACCGGCACCGCCCGCATCTCCCGGTACTCGCCGCGGGCGAAGGTGCAGCGGCTGCCGATCGAGGCGATCTCGCAGGCGTCCGCGAACCAGCGCTCGGGTCGTGCGGGCCGTACCAGTGCCGGCATCGCGATCCGCCTCTACTCCGAGGACGACTTCGACCGTCGTCCCGAGTTCACCGACCCGGAGATCCTCCGGACGAACCTGGCCGCCGTCATCCTGCAGATGATCTCGCTCGGGTTCGGTGACATCGAGTCGTTCCCGTTCCTGCAGCCGCCGGACTCCCGGGGCGTGAAGGACGGCCTGGACCTCCTCCGCGAACTCCGCGCCGTCGACACCGACGGTGCGATCACGAAGACCGGCAAGCAGCTCACCCGACTGCCCATCGACCCGCGCCTCGGCCGGATGGTGCTCGAGGCGAGCCGCCAGGGCGTGGGCCGTGAGGTCATCGCGATCGTCTCGGCGCTGAGCATCCAGGACCCGCGCGAGCGTCCGCTCGAGAAGCGGGCGCAGGCCGACCAGCAGCACGCACGCTTCGCCGACCCCACGAGCGACTTCCTCACCCTGCTCGGTCTCTGGAACTACCTGGAGGACAAGCAGGACGAGCTGTCCTCCAGCGCGTTCCGCCGGATGTGCAAGGCCGAGTTCCTCAACCACCTCCGCATCCGCGAATGGCAGGACCTGTACCGCCAGCTCTCCCGAGCAGCCAAGCAGGTCGGCATCCACGTCGGCACGGAACGCAGGGACGACCCGGACTCGGTGCACCGCGCGCTCCTCGCCGGCCTCCTCAGCCAGATCGGGCTGCGGGACCGCGAGAAGCGGGACTACCTCGGCTCGCGGAACACCCGGTTCGTGGTGTTCCCGGGCAGTGTGCTCGCGAAGAAGCAGCCGGACGCGGTGATGGCCGCCGAACTCGTCGAGACGAGTCGGTTGTTCGCCCGGACGGTCGGCCGCATCGACACCGCGTGGGTGGAGCCGCTGGCCGGCGACCTGCTCAAGCGCACCTACGGCGAACCGCACTGGGAGAAGAAGCAGGGCTCGGTCGTCGCCTACGAGCGGGTGACGCTGTTCGGCGTGCCGATCGTGCAGCGTCGACGGGTGCAGTACAACCGGATCGACCCCGTGCACTCGCGGGAGCTCTTCATCCGGCACGCCCTGGTCGAGGGCGAGTGGGAGTCGCAGCAGGCGTTCGACCGGGCGAACCGGAAGCTCCGCCGGGAACTCGAACAGCTCGAGGAGCGCACCCGGCGCCGCGACATCCTGCTCGACGACGAGACGGTCGTCGAGTTCTACGAAGCCCGGATCCCCGCCGAGATCGCGACCACCCGCGACTTCGAGGGGTGGTGGCGCCGGACCCGGCGCGACCAGCCGGACCTGCTCACGATGCGCCGCGAGGACCTCCTCGACGAGTCCGCCGCGTCGGCGGCTGAGGACGACGCCGAGTACCCGACCCAGTGGCGGAGCGGCGACCAGCGCCTCGCCGTCCGCTACCGCTTCGAGCCCGGTGCCGAGGACGACGGGGTCAGCGTCCAGGTGCCGCTCGCCGTCCTGCCGCGCATGCGGGAAGAGGGCTTCGACTGGCAGGTCCGCGGGCTCCGGAAGGAACTCGTCACCGCGCTCATCAAGGCGCTGCCGAAGCAGATCCGCAAGAACGTCGTCCCGGCCGCCGACTGGGCCGAGAAGATCGTCGCCGAGCTCCCGGACGACGCTCCGACGACCCCGACCGAGAGCTTCCGCGCGACACTCGCCAAGACGATCCAGCGCCTCGTGCACGTACCGGTGTCGGAGTCCGACTTCGACATGTCGCGGGTGCCGTCGCACCTGCTGCCGACCTACGCGGTC
The DNA here is from genome assembly GCF_003234045.1 of Curtobacterium sp. MCPF17_047. Classification (NCBI taxonomy): domain Bacteria; kingdom Bacillati; phylum Actinomycetota; class Actinomycetes; order Micrococcales; family Microbacteriaceae; genus Curtobacterium; species Curtobacterium sp. MCPF17_047. Next base: position 64,970 of record NZ_QKSF01000016.1, read on the forward strand.
GTCGACGAGCGCGGCCGCCGGGTCGAGGCCGGCAAGGACCTCTCGGCCCTGCAGACCAAGCTCAAGGACCGGACCCAGCAGAGCGTCGCTGCGGCGACACAACGCTCCGGAGGCTCGTCCCGCGTCGCCGACGCCGGCTCGGGCCGCCGCATCGAACGGTCCGGCCTGACCACCTGGCCCGACCAGGACCTGCCCGAGGTCCTCGACACGAAGCAGGCCGGCGGCGTCATCCGCGCCTACCCGGCCCTGGTCGAGGAGGGCTCCGGCCCGAAGGCGACCGTCGGCGTCCAGCTCCTCGCGACGCCAGGCGACCGGACCGTGCAGATGCCCGAGGGGGTCCGCCGCCTCGTGATGCTCGCCGTACCGTCCCCCGTGTCGTACATCCAGCAGCACCTCACCGCGCAGGAGAAGCTCGCGCTCGCCGCGAGCCCCTACCCGTCGACCAACGCCCTCTTCGACGACGTCCTGGCCGCCGTGGTCGATGCCGGGATCCGCCGGACCCACCCCGACGGGCTGGTGTTCACCCGGGCCGCGTTCGACCAGGTGCGCGCCACCGTCTCGGCGACGGTCGTCGACACGATGTTCACCGCCGTGTCCGAGGTGGCCGCCGTCCTCACCGCCCAGCGGAACGCCGAGCGCGCGATGAAGCAGGCGACGAACATGGCGCTGCTGCCGGCGCTGTCGGACATGCGGCAGCAGATGGAACGGCTGGTGTTCCCCGGGTTCGTCTCGGTGGCCGGGCTCGACCGCCTCCGACGTATCCGGGTGTACCTGCAGGGCATCGACGCCCGCGTCACGAAGCTGCTCCAGAACCCGGGCCGCGACGCGAGCTGGATGCGCGAGGTCACCGGTGCGACCGACCGCTACGTCGAGGCCGGTGGGACGTTCCCGCCGGCGGTCGGCTCGCACCCGGAGCTCGTGCACGCACGCTGGATGCTCGAGGAGTTCCGACTCAGCCTCTTCGCGCAGGAACTGGGTACAGCGGAGACCGTGTCGCTGCAGCGGATCACGAAGGCGCTGACGGCAGCCTCGCGCTGAGCCGCGGGACGGCCGAGCCGACCAGGACTACGGTGACCGCCATGATCGGCACACTCGACGTCGTCGTCCTGGACTGCCCGGACACCCGCGCCCTCGCTCGCTTCTACGCCGAACTCCTCGGCGGGGAGATCGTCGCCTTCGACGAGGACTGGGCCGAGGTGGTCCTGCCCTTCGCCGGACACCGACCGCTGCTCGCCTGCCAGCGGGTCGACGACTACCGGGCACCGGAGTGGCCCGGACAGGATGTCCCGCAGCAGATCCACCTCGACGTGAAGGTCGACGACCTCGACGCCGGTGAGCAGGCGGTCGTCGCGATCGGTGCGACGACGACCGGGCAGGGCACCGACACCTTCCGGGTCTACCTCGATCCGGCCGGGCACCCGTTCTGCCTGGTCGTGCCGCAGGACTGAGTCCGCTCGGTCAAGCGGGCTGGTCGGCCTCCGACGAGGAATCGACCTCTGCCGAATCGGCAGCGCCCGCATCAGCGGGGTCGACCGCCAGCCCCTCGACGACCTCGACACGGGGCAGTTCGCCGAGCACGGCCCCCGGCAGGAACAGCTTCGCCCCACGGACGCCGGCACCGATGACGACCTCGGGAGCCTCGAGCACCCGGGAGTCGACGTACACGGCCCAGTCGGCCGGCAGACCGATCGGGGTGATGCCGCCGTACTCCATCCGAGTGCGCTCGACGGCGTCGTCCATCGGCGCGAAGCTCACCTTCCGTGCCCCGAGCAGGCCCTTCACGGTCCGGTTCACGTCGAGCTTGGTCGAGGCCAGCACCACACAGGCCGCGTAGGTGACGGTGTCGCCGCGCTTCCCCGCGACGACGATGCAGTTCGCGCCGCCGGACACCGGGAAGCCGTAGGCCTCCGAGAACGCAGCCGTGTCCGCCAGGTCCGGGTCGATCGGCGATGCCTCGATCCGCTGGAGCAGGGCCGACGGCAGGGCGACCAAGGCCTCGGCGACGGGGATGGCGATGGAGCCGGTGGCGAGCAGGACGGGCATGCGGTTCAACGTCGGCATCCTCCCACCCTAGGGACGGACGCCACGACGACGTGTCAGCCGAGGTCGGCGCCGGCGCCGGCACCGCGGTGCCCCTGGCGGTTCGCGCTCAGCGACAGGACTCGCGTGCGCCGCCACGAGGACTGTCGCTGAGCACGAAATGCGCCCGCCCGCCCGCGCCGCAGCCGCCCACTC
>NZ_QKSF01000017.1:0-62019 GCF_003234045.1 Curtobacterium sp. MCPF17_047
AGGGAAACGCCCGGTCACATTCCGAACCCGGAAGCTAAGCCTCTCAGCGCCGATGGTACTGCAAGGGGGACCTTGTGGGAGAGTAGGACGCCGCCGGACTTCTTTTCATGAAGACCCCTGACACGGGGAGCATCCGCTCCCTCTGTCAGGGGTTTTCTGCATTCCACCCTGCTGTCCATCGCCGCCCTCCAGTCGGACGGGCGGTCGCGGTAGGATCAGGGCGTCATGACAGCGCCATTCTCTTCTGCCACCGGTTCCGACGTCCGCGTCCGGTTCTGCCCGTCGCCCACCGGGACGCCGCACGTCGGCCTGGTCCGCACTGCCCTGTTCAACTGGGCCTACGCCCGGCACACGGGTGGCAAGCTCGTGTTCCGCATCGAGGACACCGACGCCGCCCGGGACAGCGAGGAGTCCTACGCGCAGATCATCGAGGCACTGCGCTGGCTGCAGCTGGACTGGGACGAGGGCGTCGAGGTCGGCGGACCCCACGGCCCGTACCGGCAGTCGGAGCGGGCCGACATCTACGCGGACGCCATCGCACAGCTCACCGCAGCGGGGCACGTCTACGAGTCGTACGTCACTCCCGAGGAGATGGAAGCCCGCAACGTCGCGAACGGTCGAGACCCGAAGCAGGGCTACGACAACCACGAGCGCGACCTCACGGACGCCCAGCGCCAGGCGTTCCGGGACGAGGGCCGTGCGCCGGCGCTGCGCCTGCGCGTACCGGACCGCGATCTCAGCTTCCAGGACCTGGTTCGCGGTGACATCACCTTCCCACAGGGCTCCTTCCCGGACTTCGTCGTGGTGCGTCCGAACGGCAAACCGCTCTACACGTTCACGAACCCCCTCGACGACGCCCTGATGGGGATCACCCACGTCCTCCGTGGCGAGGACCTGCTGTCGTCGACGCCGCGGCAGATCGCGCTGTACGAGGCGCTCCACGAGATCGGTCTCGCTCGGTTCATCCCGCAGTTCGGTCACCTGCCGTACGTGATGGGGGAGGGCAACAAGAAGCTCTCGAAGCGGGATCCCGAGTCCAACCTGTTCCACCACCGGTCGAACGGCATGGTGCCCGAAGGACTCGTGAACTACCTGGCGCTGCTCGGGTGGTCGATCGGCCCCGACCGCGACGTCTTCTCGATCGCCGAGATGATCGCGGCGTTCGAGGTCACGGACGTGAACCCGAACCCGGCGCGCTTCGACCACAAGAAGGCTGAGTCGATCAACGGCGACCACATCCGCCTGCTCGATCCCGCCGACTTCCGTGGCCGGCTCCAGCCCTACCTCACGGAGTTCCTCGACGAGCCGGCGACGGCCGAGCAGGAGCGCGTGCTCGAGCTCGCGGCCCCGCTGGTCCAGGAGCGCATGCAGCTGCTCAGCGAGGCACCCGCGATGCTCGGCTTCCTGTTCACCTCCGACGACGACCTGGTGGTCGAGGACGACGCCCTCGGATCCCTCAAGGGCGACCCGGCCCCGGTCCTCCAGGCCGGCATCACCGCTCTCGAACAGCTGGACGACTGGTCGACGGCCGCCATCGAGCAGTCGCTCCGGACGGCGCTCATCGACGGCCTCGAGCTGAAGCCCCGGGTGGCGTTCGGTCCGCTGCGCGTGGCGGTGTCCGGTCGTCGGATCAGCCCGCCGCTCTTCGAGTCGATGGAGATCCTCGGCAAGCAGTCCACGCTCGCGCGGCTCCGTTCCCTCGCGGCGCGCTGACGTCCGTGGTCGACGTCGTCGTCATCGGCGCGGGTCCCGCGGGGCTCAGCGCTGCGCTGAACCTGGTGCGCGCGAGACGCACGGTGCTGCTCCTCGACGCGAACCGCCCGCGGAACGCCGCGACCCTCCGGTCGCACGGGTTCATCACGCGGGACGGCATCTCGCCCCTCGAGCTGCGGAAGCTCGGGCGGGACGAGGTCGCCGGGTACCCGGAGGCGACGGTCACGCAGGCCGTCGTCGACCGGGTCTGGCAGACCGACGGCGCCTGGAACGTGCACGGCACCTGGCGTGGCGCCGAGGTGGCGGCCACCGCCCGCGCCGTGGTGATCGCCACGGGCCTCCGTGAGTCGTTCCCCGCGCTGCCGTCGCTCCGGGCGTTCTACGGCACCGACGTCCACAGCTGCGTGGAGTGCGACGGGTACGACAAGGCCGGATCGCCGCTGGCGTTCATCGGCGAGACCGACGACGTCGTCGACCGCGCTCTGCTCGTCGGGTCGTGGACCGACGACCTCGTCGTCTTCACGAACGGGGTGGCTCCGGTGTCCGAGACCGGGCGGGCACGCCTGGTCGCGGCCGGCATCCGCATCGACGAGCGTCCGGTGGCGGACCTGGAGGGGGACCGGAGCGGCATGACCGGGGTGCGGCTGGCCGACGGGGACGTGGTACCGCGCTCGGGCGCCTTCGTCCGGCCCGAGTGGCACGCGGACCTGGACTGGGTCGACGCGGACCTCGACCGCGACGAGCTGGGCTTCGTGCGGGTGGACCGGCTCGGTCGGTCGAACCTCCCCGGACTGTACGCGGTCGGGGACGTCACCCCGCCCGGGCCCGAGCAGCTCATCGTCGCGGCCGGACACGGTGCGTCGACCGCGGCGGCCGTGCACCGTGACCTGGTCGGTGGTCTCGGAGACCTCCGGGATGCTGTACAGTAGTTGATCGTGCCCCGGACAACGGGGCGCAGGGCCGCAAGGCCTTTGGGGTATGGTGTAATTGGCAACACAGCGGTTTCTGGTACCGTCGTTCTTGGTTCGAGTCCAGGTACCCCAGCAGTTGGACACACGAAAGCCCCCGGGAGACCGGGGGCTTTCGTCGTTTCGGGGCGGCGCGCTCGGGGCCGCGCGCTCCGGCTCCGGCTCGCCGGCTGTGGGCTATCGTCGTCGGACGAGGGCGGACACCGCGCCGCCACGCCCGGACACCGTCCGGGTGCGCCACGAGCAGGGGGACCCATGATCATCTTCGGCAGCCGCACACGTTCCGCCCTCGCCGGGGTGCTGTTCTTCGCCTGCACCCTCTGCGGGTCGACCGCAGCGCAGCGCCTGCACCGACTGCGGACCTGGTTCACGCTGTTCTTCGTGCCGGTGTTCCCGTTCGGGCACGGACGGTACGTGCTGCAGTGCGCGTACTGCGGCGGCCAGTCGTCGATGCCGCGCGAGGGTGCCGAGCGCTTCATCGCCGACAGCGAGCGTGCCCAGCAGGCACACCTGGCGCAGGAGACCCTGCCGCCGACGGGCGCCTGACGCGCCGGCAGCGGCTGTGTAACGCTCCGGTCACGGTGCTGGTGCAACCGGTTGCACGACCCCCGTCCGGGGCGTAGCGTCCTCGCTCAGCAGGCAGCGTCGCCTGCTCCAGTGCAGCGTCGCCGGGCACGGTCCGGCGACGCTCCTGGTGATCTCGATGAGGAGACAACGCTGTGAAGAACACACGTGCGAAGGGCCGCGTGGCCTCGATCGCAGGGATCGCGGTCGTCGGCCTGCTGCTCGCGAGCTGCTCGAGCGGGAGTTCGGCCTCGGACGACGCGAAGGGCGGCCAGGACAGCCGCGGACCGATCACCTACGTGCAGGGCAAGGACAACTCGAACGTCGTCCGCCCGCTGATCGCCAAGTGGAACAAGGCCCACCCGGACGAGAAGGTCACCTTCAAGGAGCAGTCCGACCAGGCAGACCAGCAGCACGACGACCTGGTGCAGCACTTCCAGGCGAAGGACGACAACTACGACGTGGTCGACGTCGACGTGGTGTGGACCGCCGAGTTCGCCGCGAAGAGCTGGCTCACCCCGCTCACCGGCGACATGGCGATCGACACGTCGAAGCTCCTGCCGTCGACGGTCAAGACCGCGACGTACAACGACACGCTCTACGCGGCCCCACAGACCTCCGACGGCGCCCTGCTCTACTACCGCAAGGACCTCGTGAAGACCCCGCCGACGACGTGGGACGAGATGATGCAGGACTGCTCGATCGCGAAGGACGCCGGCATCGGCTGCTACGCGGGGCAGTTCGCGAAGTACGAGGGGCTGACCGTCAACGCCTCCGAGGCGATCAACGGCGCGGGCGGCGCGGTCCTCAACGGCAGCGGCAAGCCGGACGTCGACACCTCCGACGCGAAGGCCGGCCTGCAGAAGCTCGTCGACGCCTTCGAGAACGGCAACATCCCGAAGGAAGCGATCACCTACCAGGAGGAGCAGGGCCGTCAGGCGTTCGAGGACGGCAAGCTGCTGTTCCTGCGCAACTGGCCGTACGTGTACAGCCTCGCGAAGACCGACGGCTCCAGCAAGGTGAAGGACACCTTCGGCATCGCCCCGATCCCGGGCGCCGACGGCGTCGGTGCCTCGACCCTCGGCGGTCACAACGCCGCGATCAGCGTCTACTCGAAGCACAAGGCCACCGCGCACGACTTCCTCGAGTTCCTCATCTCCAACGACACGCAGAAGTTCTTCGCGACCCAGGGCTCGCTCGCCCCGGTCGTCGGTGACCTGTACACGGACGAGGAGCTCACGGCGAAGCTGCCGTACCTCCCGACGCTCCTCGAGTCGATCAAGTCCGCGGAGCCGCGTCCGGTGACGCCGTTCTACCCGGCCGTGACCAAGGCGATCCAGGACAACACCTACGCCGCGCTCAAGGGGTCGAAGTCCGTCGACGCCGCCATGCAGGACATGCAGGCGGCCCTCACGTCGGCGACCGACGGCGGCAACTGACACCGAGGGCGGCTCAGGCCGCCCGCTGACGGGAGGGTCGTGGTCACGCGACCACGGTCCTCCCGTCCTCCCTCTGTGCGTTCCCGACACCGGCAAGGAGGCCGTGACGTGTCAGCAGCAACCGAGATCCCCGCAGCGATCCCCGAACCCCAGGGGATGGAGCCGCCGAAGCGGCGCAAGGGCGGGCTCAACGCCGAGCACGGTCGGTGGGCCGTGTACCTCATCGGCCCCACGCTCGTGCTCCTGGCGATCGTCATCGGCTACCCGGTCGTCAGTGCGGTCATCCAGTCGTTCCAACTCGACCAGGGACTGGACAAGGCCACCGGCCTGTTCGTCGAGGGCGGCTTCGCCGGCGTCACGAACTACGTGCACTGGCTCGGCCAGCAGTGCGGCACCGCCGCCTGCCCGCCCGGCAACCTCGGCTCCCAGTTCTGGACGGCGTTCGGCAACACGTTCTTCTTCACGGTCGTGACCGTGGCGCTCGAGACCGTCATCGGGCTGTGGATGGCCATCATCATGAACCGCGACTTCAAGGGCCGCGCCCTCGTCCGTGCCGCGATCCTCATCCCGTGGGCCATCCCGACCGCCGTCACCGCGAAGCTCTGGTACTTCATCTTCGACGCGAACGGTGTGCTCAACCACGTCATCGGCCACCAGGTCCTCTGGTTCTCCGACGAGTGGGCCTCCCGCTTCGCCATCATCATCGCCGACACCTGGAAGACCACGCCGTTCATGGCGCTGCTCATCCTCGCCGGGTTGCAGCTGATCCCGGACGAGGTCTACGAGGCCGGGAAGATGGACGGCGCCTCGACCATGCAGCGGTTCGTCAACATCACCCTGCCGCTCGTGAAGCCGGCGCTGATGGTCGCGATCCTGTTCCGCGTGCTCGACGCCCTGCGGATCTACGACCTCATCGCGATCATGACCGGTGGTGGTGGTGGTTCCGGGAACGCGACCGTCTCGCTGTCCGTGCTGGTCGTCGACCAGATCCGGCAGGGCTTCAACTCCGCCTCGGCACTGTCCACCATCACGTTCGTGGTCATCTTCGTCGTCGCGTTCATCTTCGTCCGGTTCCTCGGCGCGAACGTCGTGCAGACCCAGGCAGCACAGCAGAAGGGCGAACTCAAGTGACCCTCGCAGCAGACCGTCTCCGCATTCCCGCCGAACGTGCTGACGCACGCGGCGATGTCCGTGTGAAGCGCCACGCGGGGCCGAGGCTCCGCACCGGCATCCAGGCCGCCGTCATCGCCCTGTGGTGCCTGCTGCCGTTCTACTGGATGATCGTCACGTCCTTCCGCGACGTCGGCTACACGTTCGACCCGACGCCGTTCTTCACCCACGTGACGCTCGACAACTACGCGACGGCGTTCTCGACGGCGCTCGGCAACCACCTCGGACGCGCGCTGCTCAACAGTGTGTTCATCGGTGCCGTCGTCACGATCATCGCCCTGCTCGTCGGCACGACCGCCGCCTACGCGCTGGCCCGGCTCGAGTTCCGCGGCAAGTCCCTGATCGCCGGCGCGATCCTCGCGGCGTCGATGTTCCCGGGCGTCGCGCTGATCTCGCCGCTGTTCCAGCTGTTCACCGACATCGGGTGGATGGGCAGCTACCAGGCGCTGATCCTGCCGAGCATCTCGTTCGTGCTGCCACTGACGGTCTACACACTGGCGTCGTTCTTCCGGGAGATGCCGTGGGACCTCGAGGAGGCCGCCCGCATCGACGGCTGCACCCGCGTCCAGGCGTTCCGACGGATCATCCTGCCGCTGGCCGCACCGGCCGTGTTCACGACCGCGATCCTGGCGTTCATCTCGTCCTGGAACGAGTACCTCATCTCGTCCCAGCTGTCGAGCGACGCCACCCAGCCGGTCACGGTCGCGATCGCGTCCTTCGCCGGGTCGCAGCCGCACCAGGAGCCGTACACCGCGGTGATGGCGGCGGGCACGATCGTCACGATCCCGCTCGTCATCCTGGTGCTCGTGTTCCAGCGCCGCATCGTGGCCGGTCTCACCGCCGGTGGCGTGAAGGGCTGACCGTGGCACAGCGCGCACCACTCCGCCCCACGTCGCGGATCGAGGAGGCCATCGGGTTCGTCGGGTGCTTCGGACTGCTGTTCTTCGGCGTCACCGTCTTCTGCGAGCTCACCGGGCGGCCGGCGCTCGGGTGGGCGCTCACGCTGCTCGGGACCGTCGTGGCGATCGTCCTCCTGGACCGATGGCGACGGCGGGTACTCCGGCGGACCGACGCCGCTGCCCAGCCGGACCAGCCGGCGGTCGCGACGCGCGCGACCGGCCGCTGACGGGCCTCCCGGGACGATCCCGTGGGGATCCAGGAGATCGCGCAGGTGACCGGGCTGTCGAAGGCGACGGTCTCGCGGGCGCTCCGTGGTCTGCCGACGGTGGCAGGGACGACGATCGACCAGGTCCGCCGGGTCGCCGACGAGCTCGGGTACGTCCCGAGCTCGGCGGCGGCGGGCCTGGCCACCGGTCGCCAGCGCGCAGTCGGTGTCGTCCTGCCGGTGATCGACCGCTGGTTCACGGCCAAGGCCCTGGGCGGCGTCGACGCTGAACTCCGAGCCGCCGGCTACGACCTCGTCCTCTACAACCTCGGCGGACCGGGGGGTGATCGGCACCGGGCGTTCCGGCGCGCGATGCTGCGACAGCGCGTCGATGCGCTGGTGTTGATGTCGCTGGCCCTCGACGAGACCGAACGCCGCGAGCTGCAGGTCAGCGAGCTGCCGACGATCGTGATCGGCGGGCCGGCGCACGATCTGCGGAACGTCGGTGTCGACGACCACGAGGTGGCTGCCCTGGCGGTCGTCCACCTCACCGGACTGGGACACCGCGAGGTCGCCTACGTCGGCGGGCAGGACGAAGCCGGCCTCAGCGTCGCCGTGCCCTACCGCCGCCGGGACGGGTTCACCGAGGCGATGGTGTGCGCTGGAGCCCCGGTCCGTCGCGACTGGTACGCCGACGGTCGGTTCTCGTTCGCCGGCGGGGTCGCGGCGGGGACCGCGCTGCTCGACGTCGCGGCCCCGGACCGGCCGACCGCGGTGGTCTGCGCCTCGGACGAGATGGCGCTCGGCGTCGTGGTCGCCGCACACCGGCTCGGGCTCGACGTGCCGCGGGACGTGTCCGTCACCGGCGTCGACGGGCACGAGTACGGCGAGGTCCTCGGCCTCACGACGGTCGCGCAGGACCCGGAGGCGCAGGGTCGTGTGGCCGCACGGGCGGTCGTCCTGGAGGCCCAGGGTGCGTCCCCGGGGCCCCTCGCGCCGTCCGCCGTGCGGCTCGTGGTGCGGCAGACGACCACGCGGCCGTGCCGGTGACCGGGTCGCCCAGCGGGCGAGCGTCCCGCATCGAGCAACCGGTGGCGGGCGTCCCGTGACCGGCATCCGGGACTCGGCTTCGGCTGGTCGGCGTCCGGGCGGCCGGCGTAGCCTCGCCCGCATGCTGGTCACGAAGCTCGAGCACGCCTGTCTCGTCGTCGAGCAGGACGGCGGCCGCCTGGTCATCGACCCCGGCGCCTACACGCGCCCGGTCGAGGTGAGCGATGTCGTCGCCGTCGTCGTGACCCACGAGCACCCGGACCACGGCACGGCCGAGCAGCTCGACCGGATCCTGGACCGGAACCCGGGCATCCCGGTGTTCGGCCCGGCCGGGGTCGCGTCGGCGCTGGCGGCGGCCGTCGAGGTGGACGTCGTGGCGGACGGTGACACCCGGACCGTCGGGGCCTTCACCCTGTCGTTCCACGGCACGCGGCACCAGCTGATCCACTCGTCCGTGCCGGTCGTCGACAACACCGGGGTGTTCGTCAACAGCACGCTGTTCCACCCGGGTGACGCCTACATCGACCCCGGAGCACCCGTCGAGGTGTTCGCGGCACCGGTCGGGGCGCCCTGGCTGAAGATCGGTGAGCTGATGGACCACCTGCTCGCCGTCGCCCCACGACGGGCGATCCCGATCCATGAGGCCACGCTGTCCGACATCGGGTTCGCGGGGCACACGGACCGGATCCGGCAGGTCGTCGAGCCCGCGGGCGAGGTCGTCGTGCTCGCACCGGGGGAGTCGTTCACCGTCTGAGGGTCGGTAGCCCGAGCAGTCCGCCGAGCTCGAGTGCGTCCCACGGGGCGTGGCGTTCCGCGTCGTTGTCGAAGTAGACCCAGACGTCACGTCCGGCGGCGACGTGGTGCCGGACCGTGTCCGCCCAGGTGAGCAGGGCCTCCCGGCCGTAGCCGTCGTGGTACGTGTGCGGCGCGCCGTGGAGCCGGAGGTACGCGAGCGGCGCGTCGGTGTCGTGGACCAAGCGGGGGAAGTCGCCCGCGTGCGAATCGACGAGCGCGGTGCGGTGTGTGCGGAGGACGGCGAGGTGGTCCGGGGTGACGGCGTCGGGGGAGCGGACCTCCAGGACGTGGTGGACCGGCAGTGCCGGGTCCTCCGCCGTGGTCGACGGCTCGACGACCTTCGCGTCGTGCCCGGCGGCGAGGGCGGCGGCCTCGCCGTGGGTGGCGGGCAGCAGGGCGAGGAACGCGTCGAGCACGTCAGGCGTCGGGACGACGTGCTCGGGGAGTTGCCAGAGCACCGGGCCGAGGGTCGGACCGAGCTCCAGCGGCCCGGAGGCGAAGAAGTTCGCCAGCGCCGTGTCGACGTTCCGCAGGCGGAGCATGTGCGTCAGGTACCTGCCGCCCTTCAGCGCGAAGCGGAAGTCCTCGGGGACCGCTGCACGCCAGGCACGGTACCGCGACGGACGCTGCAGCGAGTAGAAGGAGCCGTTGACCTCGACCGTCGGGAAGCGCGTGCCGACGTGCTCGAGCCAGCGCCGCTTGGCGAGCCCGGCGGGGTAGAAGTCGCCGCGCCACGAGTCGTACTGCCAGCCGGACAGGCCGATGCGCACCGTCATCGACCCACCGTATGCCGACCCTCCGTGTGCCCTGGTCGGCATGGCGACACACCGGCGCGGACCCGGGCGTTTTGGTGCTCGCTCACACCCTGTGCCATACTTGTCGAGTTGTCGGAACGGCCCCATCGTACAGTGGCCTAGTACGCCGCCCTCTCACGGCGGTAACGCGGGTTCGAATCCCGCTGGGGTCACCACGAGTGACACACTCCGAACCGACACACGTCCCGATCCGGGACATCGCCGCGGCCCCATCGTATAGCGGCCTAGTACGCTGCCCTCTCACGGCGGTAACGCGGGTTCGAATCCCGCTGGGGTCACCAGCTCGAAGGCCCTCACCCGACCGGGTGAGGGCCTTCGTCGTCCTGGTGGCGGCCGTGTCGCCGTCGCTCTGTCGTTCAGAGCGAGACGGACACCGAGTCGAGGTTGACGTAGTTCCCGTTGCTGGCGGGCACGGCGATCGACAGGGCGTTCGACCCTGCTGTCAGCTGCACGGGCAACGTGACCGTGCTCCACGTCGACCACGATCCCGTCGCCGGCAGGGTCACGGTGGTCGCGGTCCCGCTGCCCACGCGGACGATGCGCGTCGCGGTCCCCGCTGCGGCCGCGTACCGGAGTGTCACGCTGTGTGTCCCCGCGCTCGCGACGTTGACGTGCGCCGTCGCCGCGGTACCTGCGGTGTTCCACCCGGCCAGGTAGCCGCGCCCGGTGTAGCCGGTACCGGTCGCTTCGGTCGGGATGCCCGGGTGGTCGATGTTCTCCGCCTGGTACACGCCGTCACCCTGCTCCACCACGGTCGAGCCGTCCGGTGTCGCCTGCTGCACGATCGCCACGGTGGCCGACGCTGCGAGGGACTGTTGCGGGGCGGTGCTGGTCGACGGGGTCGGGGCGGTCCAGTCCGGTCCGCCGATGCCCTCGGGCGAGACGTGCGCCGCTGCCTGCGATGCGTTCGCGGTGAGGACCGACTCGTACTGGGTCTGTCCGGCGTCGTCGATCAGGTCTCGGATGTCCCGGGTGAGGATGGCCTTGAACCCCTGTGTGTCGCTCGAGCCCTCGTTGAGGAAGGTATCGGCGACGGTCAGGTTCGCCACCGCCCAGTCCACGGCACGGGTGGCGTCGGCCAGGTACTGCTGGTCGTTCGTGAGCAGGTACATCTGCAGGGCGGCGCCGGCGTACTGGCCCTGGTTGTACGTCCAGTCGTAGTCGGTGAACTGCCCGGTGCCGCTGACGTGGTCGCGGATGTGCCCGTTCCGGTCGAAGTCGGTCTGCAGCCAGGCGAAGAGCCGCTCGGCCGTGTCCCGGTAGGTCGTGTCGCCGGTCGCAGCGTACAGCCGGAGCGCCGTCTGCACGGCGGTGCCGTTCGTCGCCACGTTCTTCTCGTTCTTGCTGCCGTCACCGACGTCGACGTTCTTCCACCAGATGCCACCGCCGTACGTCGTGTCCTCGTACTGCGCGATGAAGCCGAAGACCTCCTCCGATTCGTCGAGGAACCGCTGTTCCCCGGTCAGTTCGTACGCGCGGACCGCGCCACGGGCCCACCAGCCCATGTCGTCGTTCCAGTCGTTCTGCCGGAAGTCCGGGTACGCCGCCTGCCAGCCGTCGAAGACGTCGTCGATCATCTGCCGACTCGTTGCGTCGTGGGTGCGTTCGTAGCGGTCCATCACCGCCTCCCAGTTCTGGGCCTCCCACCAGTAGTCCGTGTAGAGCCCACCCTGCGGTCCGACCGCGTGCTCCTGGTGGACCTGGCGGTCGCTGTAGGTGGTGAAGTACTTCGCGTCCGCGTCCCAGTAGGTGGCGACGAACGCGTCGTACGCGTCGGTCGCCTGGGTGGTGGTCAGGGCGGAGGCTCGGCCAGGGTCGGTTGCGATGCCCACACCGGTGAGCGTGGCCGACGCGACGGCACCGGCCACGAGCAGGCTGACGAGTCTGTGCTGCATGGGATCTCCTTCGATCCGACCCTTGATCCGCCCTGCCCGGTGCAGGCGCAAAAAAGTATACTTGAACTACTTCTTGCGTGAATTGGGCCAATCAATATAGTTGGAGCAGTACCAGCGAAAGTCAAGGGAGCAACGTGGCTCAGATACATGCAGACCTCGTGGGCAGGGTCGCCCGGCAGGTCGAGGACCGGATGGGGTCCGACGTCGGCGCGGTGTTCGCGAACTGCTTCGCGAACACGCTGTCGACGACGATGACGGACATGCCGGACGGCACGATCTTCATGGTCACCGGCGACATCCCGGCGATGTGGCTGCGCGACTCGACCGCGCAGCTCACGCCGTACCTGCACTTCGTCGCCGAGGACGAAGCGCTGGCCGACACCATGGCGTCGGTGTCGCGGCGGCAGCTCGAGTACGTCCTCGTCGATCCCTACGCCAACGCCTTCAATCGCGCCCCCGATGGCGCCGGTCACGCCGACGACGACACGGCGATGGACCCGTGGGTCTGGGAGCGCAAGTACGAGATCGACTCGCTCTGCTACCCGATCCGCCTGGCGTACGACCTCTGGGAGCGCACGGGGCGCACCGACCACCTCGACCGGTTCGCCGAGGTCGCTGCTGCGGCCATCGCGTTGTGGACCGTCGAGCAGGACCACGAGGCGGGCTCGCCGTACCGGTTCGAACGCCCCGACCCGCTGCTGCCGAGTGACACCCTCGTCCGCCAGGGCCGCGGCCCGCGCACCGCCCGGACCGGTCTGACCTGGAGCGCGTTCCGGCCGAGCGATGACGCGACGACGCTGGGCTTCAACATCCCGGGGAACGCCTTCGCCGTCACCGAGCTGCGACACGTCGCCGTGCTCGCCACCGCGGTGCTCGACGACGCGCAGCTGGCTCGGCGGGCAACGGCCCTCGCCGACGAGATCGACGACGCCATCCGGACTCACGGCGTCGTCGACCACCCGGACCACGGCGTCGTCCTGGCCTACGAGGTCGACGGTACCGGCGGCGCCCTGCTCATGGACGACGCGAACGTCCCGAGCCTGTTGTCCCTGCCGATGCTCGGTTGGTGCGACCGTGACGACGCGCTCTACCGGCGCACCCGCGCCGCGGTGCTCTCGCCCACGAACCCGTACTGGTTCAGCGGTGCGACGGGCAGCGGCATCGGCAGCCCGCACACCCCCGGGCGCAACGTGTGGCCGATCGCACTCGCCGTCCAGGGGCTCACCGCAACTGACGCCGAGGAACGGGGCCACCTCCTGCAGCAGCTGTGCGCCACACACGCAGGGACGGGGCTCATGCACGAGTCCTTCGACGTCGACGACCCGACCACGTACACCCGTCCCTGGTTCTCCTGGGCGAACGCGATGTTCTGCGAGTTCGTGCTCGACCTCGCCGGCTTGCGCAGCGCTCCGGCACCGGTCCCGGAACGGAGCACCCGATGAGCGTCGTGACGACCCCCGAGGAGCAGGCCGTCGTCGCGGGTGAAGCCGACGGCGCCCTCGATTCCACACCTCCGAAGCGGCACCGGACCGAGCGGGGAAGCGGCGTCAGTGCGACGCGCAAGCAGCAGACCCGCGCGGCCTGGGTGTTCCTCGCACTGCCGGGTGCGCTCTTCCTGCTGTTCACGGCGCTCCCGGTCGTCATCGCGGCTGTCGTGAGCCTCAGCGACTACGCCGTCATCGGGCCCCTCACCTGGACCGGTTTCGACAACTACGTCCACATCGCCTCCGACCCGTTCTTCTGGATCTCGCTCCGCAACACGGTGCTCTACACGGTGCTGTACGTGCCGCTCGGCCTGGTCATCGCGATGGCCACCGCACTGCTGCTGAACCGGAGCGCCCGGAGCGCGCGCGTCTTCCGCACGCTGTTCTACATCCCGGTCGTCTCGTCCACCGTGGCGACCGCGACGATCTGGTACTGGGTGCTCAACCCGCAGCACGGTCTGCTCAACGAGGCGCTCGGCTGGTTCGGCATCAACGGACCCGCCTGGCTCTACGACTCACACTGGGCGATGTTCGCGATCGTCATGATGAGCGTCTGGGCCGGCTTCGGCGGGAACATGATGATCTTCCTCGGCGGGCTGCAGGGTGTCTCGCCGGACCTCCGCGAAGCAGCACGACTCGACGGCGCCAACGCATGGCAGGTCTTCCGGTACGTCGTGCTGCCGAGCATCCGCCGCACCACGTTCCTGGTGTCGACGCTGCTCATCATCAACGCCTTCCAGGTGTTCGACCAGGCGTACGTCCTGACGAAGGGCGGTCCCGGCAACTCGACCGTGACGATCGTCTACTACATCTACGATCGCGGGTTCGGGTCCCTGCAGATGGGCTATGCCTCCGCGCTGTCGTTCATCCTGTTCGTGATCATCCTCGCGTTCTCCCTCGTCAACGCCCGCCTCACCAACAGGGACTCCGAACGATGACCACGACCGCCACTCCGACCGGATCCGCCAGTGCCCCGAGCCGCGACGGACAACAGCTCCGACGACGGGCCGCTGCCGTCCGCCGGACGAAGACGACCGCCTGGTGGATCGGCGTCTGCCTCGTCAGCATCGTCACCGTCGCACCGCTGATCTGGACACTCGCGACATCGCTCAAGCCCGCCGGCGAGATCCTCGCCCACTCGCTGTCCCTCATCCCGCAGCGCCCGACGGTCGACAACTTCGTGCAAGCCGTGACGACCGTCCCGTACGGGCGGTACTTCGTCAACTCGCTCGTCCTCGGCGTCGGTGGGGCAGTCGCCAACCTGTTCTTCGGCTCCCTCGCCGGGTACGCCCTCGCGAAGCTGCGGTTCGCCGGACGCCAGGCGGTGTTCATCACCTTCCTGTCGTCGCTCATGGTCCCGAGCATCGTCACGATGATCCCGACGTTCCTGATCCTCCGGCACTTCCCGCTGCTCGGCGGCAACGACCTCGGCGGCAACGGCGGACTCGGCCTCATCAACACGTACTGGGCAGTCATCGTCCCGGGAGCAGCGGGTGCGTTCGCGGTCTTCTTCATGAAGCAGTTCTTCGAGACACTGCCCGACGAACTCGGGGAGGCCGCGCGGATCGACGGTGCCGGCGAGTTCCGGATCTTCGCGGTGATCTACTTCCCGCTCACGAAGGCCGGGCTCGCCGTCCTCGGCCTGCTCAGCTTCCAGGCCGGCTGGAACAACTTCCTCTGGCCGCTGATCGTGCTCAACGACCCGAAGATGATGACCGTCCAGGTCGGGCTCGCCGGCTTCGTCAACAACTACACGACGAACTACGGCCCGTTGATGGCCGGGACGATCATCACGATGCTCCCCGTCCTGGTCGTGTTCATCCTCGCCCAGCGCTGGATCATCGAGGGCATCGCGCACGCCGGCACCAAGTAGTCCCCTCATCCACCCCGGGGAGTCGGCACGCCCGCCGCGCCCCGCACACCAGAAAGCACACGACAATGAAGTCACGCCACTTCCTCGGCGCGGCCGCGGCACTCGCTGCCGCCGCGCTCGTCCTCACCGGTTGCTCGTCCGGTTCCTCCGGTGCCACGGGTGCCGGCGGCCGGCAAGAAGTCACCATGTGGGGCTCCTGGTCCGGTGACCAGGTCGATCAGATCAACACCATGACCAGTGCCTTCAACAAGGCGCAGACGAAGTACACGGTGAAGTACGTCCCGCAGGAACTCGTGGAGCAGAAGCTGCTCACCGCGATCGCCGGCGGGAAGGTCCCCGATCTCGTGCTCTGGGACCGCTACCAGACGTCCCTCTACGCACCGAAGGGCGCGTTGCAGGCGATCGACGACCGGGTCGAGGAAGACGGCGTCGACACGGAGGAGTTCTACCCGCAGGCACTGTCCGAGATGCGGCACGACGGCAAGCTCTACGGCCTGCCGCTCCTGGTCGACAACCGGTCCCTCGTCTACAACGAAGACCTGTTCGCGAAGGCCGGACTCACGCCGCCGACGACGTGGGACGAACTCAAGACCGACGCGCGAGAGCTCACCGTCACGAAGGGCGGGAAGCTGCAGCAATCCGGGTTCATGCTCAACGACCCCGGTCTGTTCTCGATGTGGCTCCAGCAGGCCGGCGGGCGACTCCTCAACAAGGACGGCACGAAGACCGCGTTCAACAGCCCCGAAGGCGTCGAAGTACTCGACTTCTGGAAGAGCCTGACGGACGACGGCGTGTACACGAACGGCTTCGGCGACAGCAACGACGTCTTCGCGGCGGGCCAGGCAGCCATGAAGTACGACGGACCGTGGGACGTGCCGAACCTCGAGAAGGCCGATGGCCTCAAGTGGGGCGTGACCGAACCGGTCGCCGGACCGAGCGGCGAGAAGGGTGCCGTGATGGGCGGGTTCGGTCTCGTGATCCCGACCGGCGCGCAGCAGTCCGACGGCGCCTGGGCGTTCGAGAAGTGGTGGGCGACGAAGCCCGAGAACGGTGTCGACTTCGCCAAGGTCTCCGGGTGGATCCCGGCCAACCGGTCCTCCGCCAACGACCCGTTCTTCACCGACGACCCGCGGTACGCCGGCTTCGTCAAGACGCTCGACTACGCCACCGTGCGGCCCGACGTCCCCGGGTACAGCGACGTCGAGGGCAAGGCACTCACCCCGGCGCTCGAGAAGTTCATGTCCGGCCAGCTGTCTGCCGAGCAGACACTCGCCCAGGCTGCGAAGCAGGGCGACCGCATCCTCCAGGAGAACCGCAAGTGACCGACACGATGACCGGCGTCTGGGCGGACCGCGCCGACCGCATGCAGGACAGCATCGAGCGCCTCTACGGAGCGCCGTGGCCGCAGTACCTCCACAACTCGTGGCCGGTGCAGGAAGCCGACGACAGCACGTTCAACTACTGGTGGCTCGCGCACCTCATGGACGTCCGTCTCGACGCGTTCGAGCGCAGCGGCGACCCGGTCCGACTGGAGCAGGCGCGGGCGGCGCACCGGAACATCGTCGAGCGGAACGGCGGCTCGCTGTTCAACGACTACTTCGACGACATGCTCTGGTTCGCCCTCGCGACCCTGCGGCTGCACGGCGCAACCGGGGAGCAGCAGTACCTCGACGACACCGTCGCCCTGTTCGACCACGTGGTGGAGCACGGCTGGAACGACACCGGCGGGACGAGCCTGGCGTGGCGCAGGCAGCAGCTCGCGTACAAGAACACCCCGGCCAACGGACCGCTCGTCATCCTCGGCGCACGGCTGCACCGGATCACCGGTGACGGCCGGTTCCTGCAGCACGCGGAGACGGCGTTCGACTGGCTGACCGACCACCTCGTCGACGCCGCCGACGGGTTCGTCGAGGACGGGGTCAACCGTGAGGGCGACGGCAGGGTGGACACGCAGTGGCGGTTCACCTACAACCAGGGGCTGTACGTCGGGGCCGCTGTCGAGCTGGCCGATCGCCGACCGGACGTCGACCTGCTCGCCGTCGCAGTCCGGACCGCACGGACCGCGGTCACCGAGCTGTCCGACGGTGTCGTCTTCCGCCAGGAGGGCGACGGCGGCGACGAGGGCCTGTTCAAGGGCGTGTACTACCGGTACCTCGGGCTCCTCCTGGAGCGGCTGCCGGACGGGGACGCCGACCGCGTCGCCCTGACGGCGTTCGTCCGTGCCAGCACCGACGCGCTCTGGGGGGCGTTCCCGGAGGAGCTCGACCGGCCTGCCGCCAACGACTGGACCGAGCGTCCCGTCGGCGCGGTGCCGTACTCGACGCAGCTCAGCGCCGCGATGGCGACCGAGTTGCGCGCCCGACTCGACCAGTAGGCGGCTGCGCAGTCGACGCGCCGGTCACCAGCTGCGCAGGCACGAGGATCTTCCGGGACCCGCTCTCGCCTCGTGCCTGCCGCAGCACCTGGGCCACCGCCTGACGTCCGACCCCGGGCTGGTCCTGCGCGATGTGCGTGAACCGGAACAGCTGGCGGTCGAATGTCGCATCCGGGTGGTCGAAGCAGACGATGGAGACGTCGTCGGGAACCCGCTTGCCCACCTGCTCCAGAGCGTCCCGGAGCAGCAGCGCGATGTTGTACTCGCCGGCGACGAACGCCGTCGCCTCGGGGTGGGCCTCGACGAACGCGACGAGCCGAGCGACGTCGTCCTCCGGGCGGTCCGTCGACCCCGGCAGTGTCGACTCGACGTCGTGGAACGCCAGCGCGTCGTCGAGCGCCTTGTCGTTCCGGGCGTGCGCACCGACCCAGCCGCGGCGACGGTCGTCGTTGGACGTCACCCGGCTGTCCGATGTGACGAGGGCCACCCGCCGGTGCCCGAGGCCGAACAGGTGCTCCGTCGCTGCAGCACCGGCACCGATGTTGTCCGTGGAGATGTCCGACACCGGGATGCCCTCGTACCGACGGTCGAGGATCACGACGGGGAACCCCGTGGGCAGGAGCTCGAGGACCCCCGGTGGGATGAACTCGGAGCTGCTCGGCAGCACGACCAAGCCCTGTACCCGTGCCGCCAGCGCGCGGATCGCCGCATCCTCGGCATCGTGGTCACCGTGGGTGCGCTTGACGATCACGTCGGTGTCGGTGCCGGCCTCGTCGAGCATGCCCTCGAGGACCCGGGTGCCGAAGGTGTCGTCGAAGTTGGTGAGGACCACTCCGACGTCGATCCGGTCGGTCGGCCGGAGACGTGCCGTCGGCTCGGTGCTCACGACGGTCGTGCCGACCCGTGGTCGCCGGGCGACGTACCCGTCCTCGCGGAGCATGTCGAGCGCTCGCCGCAGCGTGATCGCGCTGATGTCGTAGTGCGCCAGGAGGTCGGCTTCAGACGGGAGGCGCGCCCCCACGGGGAACTCTCCGGACCGGATGCGGGACCGGAGGTCTTCGAACGTCGACTGGTACAGCATCATCGGCTCCTCAATACGTACATTGATAATACGACAAGAGCAGATGAACGGGGTGGATCCGCCCGAGAGTGCGAGAGCCGGCGGTACCATCGCGTCGGCAGGTCGGCGAGCGGAGACTCATGCGGGACACGGACGAGACAGGCGGAGGTCGTCCTGCGCTGGACCCGCCGCCACACACCCGCTGGTCCCTCATCGCCCTCGTGGCGTTCGGCGGCGCGATCGGCACCGCGGTCCGGGCCGTGCTCGCCCAGGCGCTGCCGGCCGTCGACGGCATCAGCTGGACGGTCCTCGCGATCAACGTCGTCGGCGCGTTCTGCCTCGGCCTGCTGCTCGACGCCCTCGCCCGCCGGGGGCCGGACGTCGGACGACGTCGGGCACTGCGGCTGTTCGTCGGCACCGGTGTGCTCGGCGGGTTCACGACGTACAGCACGCTTGCCGACGACACCGCACGGCTGCTCGACGTCGGACGCTGGGCTGCCGGGAGCGGGTACGCGCTGCTGTCGGTCCTGCTCGGGCTCGCGGCGGTGGTCGCCGGGCTCGCGGTCGCGGGCGCGCGCACGAAGCGAGCAACGCGATGACCGTCCTCACCCTCCTGCTCGTCGCGGTCGGCGGCGGCGTCGGCGCAGCGCTGCGGTTCGTCCTCGACGGGTTCCTCAAGGCCCGGGTGACGCGTTTCCCCGTCGGCACGCTGCTGATCAACGTCACCGGATCACTCGTCCTCGGGTTCGTCACGGGCCTCGGGGAGTCCGGTGCGATCGCTGCCCCGATGGTCGCTGTGGTGGGGACGGGCATGATGGGTGGGTACACGACGTTCTCGACGGCGAGCGTCGAGACCGTGCAGCTCCTCCGATCCGGCAACACCCGGCTCGCCGTCCTGAACGGCCTCGGGATGCTCGTCGTCTCGGTCGGCGCCGCTGCGCTTGGCCTCCAGCTCGGAAGGAACCCATGACCTCGGAACGCCCCGGCGAACTCGTCCTCGTCCGCCACGGAGAGACGGAGTGGTCGAAGAGCGGGCAGCACACCGGCCGCACCGACATCCCGCTGACGGAGAACGGTGTGGCCCAGGCCGAGCGCGCCGGTCGGTTCCTCGCGGACCGTGACTTCGCGCTGGCACTCTCCAGTCCGCTCGCCCGCGCCCGCGAGACCGCCCGCATCGTCGGCGTCGACCCGGAACTCGACGAGGACCTGTACGAGTGGGACTACGGCGCGTACGAGGGGCTGACGACGCCGCAGATCAAGGTCCAGCGGCACGGGCCGTGGGACCTCTGGACCGACGGGGTCCCGGCCGGTGACACGCCCGGTGAGAACGCCGCCGAGGTGCGCGTCCGCGTCGAACGCGTGATCAACCGCGCCCGACCCGTCCTGGCCGAGGGGCAGGACGCCATCTTCGTCGCGCACGGGCACGTGCTGCGTGCACTCGGCGCCGCGTGGATCCGGCTGGCTCCGCAGGACGGCGCGGTGCTGAAGCTCGGCACGGCCACGGTCAGCACGCTCGGGTACGAGCACGGTCGACCGGTCATCGACGCCTGGAACATCACGCCGTCCTGAGGGGTCGGTTCAGCCCCCGGCGCCGAGCACCATCCCCATGCCGAGGCTCGGCGCCACGTCGTCGAACCCGAGCGACCGGTACAGCCGCTGTCCGGGCGGGTCGCCGATGAGCGAGACGTACGCCCCCGCGGGGGCGCGGTCGCCGATGTCGGCCAGGAGCCACTCCACCACGGCTCGACCGAGCCCCTGGCGCTGGTGTGTCGGGTCGGTGGCGATGTCGACGACGTGGAAGTACCACCCGCCGTCGCCGATCACCCGTCCCATGGCGACGGGCGTGCCCGCTCCGTCGACGACGTGACAGGCCGACCAGGCGCCGACGACGGCCGGTGCGCCTTGCTCCGCGGTGACGGGCGTCAAGCCGGAGTCGCGTCGCAGGCGCAGGTAGTCGTCGAGCGGCGGGGCCGTCGGGAGCAGTGTGTAGGTCTCGTCCATGCACCCAGGGTGCCGGACGCGGCCGACAGGGCCGGGCCTCCCGGCTGGCACCGCGATCCGGACGGGAGGCCCGCTGCGGCTCGTCCGCACCGCGCGCGTCCCTCAGACGGTCCGGATGCTGCTGGTCGCGCCGAGTGCGCGTCCGCGACGCCGCTCGACGACCCGTCCCACGGCGAGGAGGCAGACGCTGACGACGGCGCCGAGCAGGGTCTGCCCGATCCGGTCGAGGGCGAGGAGCCCGGGCGCCTCGGGGAGGCTCAGCCACGACACCGCGAGGGCGAGGGGCGTGAGGAAGAGCAGGCAGACGGCGTAGTTCCGGGCGACGAAGACCTCCGCCATGAACTGCCCGACCACGGCGATCACGACGATCCACCAGGCCGAGGGCTCGAGCAGCAGGATGCCGACCGCGACGACGGTGCCGCCGACGGTGCCGACGACACGCTGCACGGCGCGGGAGACCGTGTGGCGCTGCCGGAGCGCGGGCAGCGTCGACACCACGGCGATCACGGCCCAGTAGGGGTGCCCGAGACCGGGCAGGACCTCGGCGACGGCGCCGGCGACGAGCGCGCCGAGGACGTTGAGCGCGATGGTCTCCCAGAGCGCCGAGGTGCCGAGGACCGCGAGGGACCGGTGCTTCCGGGCAGCGAGCGGACGGAACCGGTGCGGCGCGTGCGGGTGCAGGACGCGACGGAAGGCGGCTCCGGACATCGCGACCAGCCACGCCCAGACGACCGAGCCGAGGATGATCGTGGCGACGAGCGGCAGGTCGCCCGTCCGCACCGGGACGAGGGCGGACACGACGAACGCGAAGACCGGGAAGATCGGCTGCGCGGGGATCGTCCGGAGTGCGCTGAGCGTGGCGACCGCGACGACGAGCACCAGGACGAGCCCCGCGCCCTGCAACCACAGCGGCGCGCCGAGGAGTGACACCGCGATGCCCGCGGCCATGCACGCGACCTGCAGCGCGCCGGCGACCCCGGTGGTCACGGCACGCTGCCGGTAGGGCTCGGTCGCGCCGAAGATCGCGGTGAAGCCGGCGAACATCGCGAACGCGGCGTACTGCGGCATCCCGAGTCCGATGAGCAGCGCGAGCGGGACGCCGCCCGCGATCGCGGCGCGGGCCGCGCCCTCGAGGTTGGTGGTGCGGGTCGAGTGCGGAGCTGTCGTCATGTCCAGGCCATCCTCTCACCGCGACGGGTGTCGTCGAGGAGGGGTGGGCCGCCTGGCAGGGGCCTCTGATTGGTATACCAAGCTGCTAGAGTGCTTGTACGGTGCCGTGACAGCGGCATCGGAACGCGAACGAGGAGGCACGGGCATGGGCAGGACGCTCGCCGAGAAGGTGTGGGACGACCACGTCGTCGTCAAGGGAGAGGACGGCAACCCCGACCTCCTGTACATCGACCTCCACCTCGTGCACGAGGTCACGAGCCCGCAGGCGTTCGACGGCCTGCGGCAGGCCGGTCGCCCGGTGCGGCGGCTCGACCTGACGATCGCGACCGAGGACCACAACACCCCGACGCTCGCCATCGACCGCCCGATCGCGGACCCGACGAGCCGCACTCAGATCGAGACCCTCCGCCGCAACTGCGAGGAGTTCGGTGTCCGCCTGCACTCGCTCGGCGACAAGGAGCAGGGGATCGTGCACGTCGTCGGTCCGCAGCTCGGACTGACGATGCCCGGCATCACGGTCGTCTGCGGGGACTCGCACACCTCGACCCACGGTGCCTTCGGCGCGATGGCGTTCGGCATCGGCACCAGCGAGGTCGAGCACGTCCTGGCCACGCAGACCCTGCCGCTGAAGCCCTTCAAGACGATGGCCGTCACGGTCGAGGGCACGCTGCGCCCGGGCGTCACCGCGAAGGACGTCATCCTCGCCGTGATCGCGCAGATCGGCACCGGTGGCGGCCAGGGCTACGTGCTCGAGTACCGCGGCTCGGCCATCCGGGCGCTCTCGATGGAGGGCCGGATGACGATCTGCAACATGTCGATCGAGGCGGGTGCCCGCGCCGGCATGGTCGCTCCCGACCAGACCACCTACGACTACGTGCAGGGCCGCGACCACGCGCCGACCGGCTCCGACTGGGACGACGCCGTGGCGTACTGGGAGACCCTGGCGACGGACGACGACGCCGTGTTCGACGCCGAGGTCTTCATCGACGCCGACACGCTCGAGCCCTTCGTCACCTGGGGCACCAACCCCGGTCAGGGCGTCTCGCTGTCCGAGTCGGTGCCGGACCCGGCGGACTACGCGGACCCGAACGACCGCGCCGCCGCGTCCCGTGCGCTCGAGTACATGGACATCCAGGCGGGCACGCCGATGAAGGACATCGCGGTCGACGCGGTCTTCATGGGTTCCTGCACGAACTCCCGCATCGAGGACCTCCGGGCCTTCGCGTCCGTGATCCAGGGCCGCGAGAAGGCGCCCGGCGTCCGCGTCATGGTCGTCCCCGGCTCCGCACGGGTCCGGCTCGAGGCCGAGGCCGAGGGGCTCGACAAGGTGTTCACCGACTTCGGCGCCGAGTGGCGGTTCGCCGGCTGCTCGATGTGTCTCGGCATGAACCCCGACCAGCTCGCGCCGGGGGAGCGTTGCGCCTCCACCTCGAACCGCAACTTCGAGGGCCGGCAGGGCAAGGGCGGTCGGACCCACCTGGTCTCGCCGCTGGTCGCCGCCGCGACCGCCGTCCGCGGGACGCTGTCGAGCCCGTGGGACCTGGAAGACGACGACGCTCGCCTGGCCGTGCCGGCGACCGCTGGAGGGAACCACTGATGGACAAGATCGGCACCGTCACCGGGATCGCCGCACCGCTGAAGCGGTCGAACGTCGACACCGACCAGATCATCCCCGCCGTGTACCTGAAGCGGGTCACGAAGACCGGGTTCGAGGACGCCCTGTTCTCGGGCTGGCGCCAGGACCCCGACTTCGTGCTCAACCAGCCCGCGTACCAGGGAGCCCGTGTGCTGGTCGCCGGACCGGACTTCGGCACCGGTTCGTCCCGCGAGCACGCGGTGTGGGCCCTCCGTGACTTCGGCTTCCGCGTGGTCGTGTCACCCCGTTTCGCGGACATCTTCAAGGGCAACGCCGGCAAGCAGGGACTGGTCACCGCGATGGTGTCGGAGCCCGAGATCGAGCGGATGTGGGCGGCGATCGAAGCCCAGCCGGGGATCGAGGCAACGGTCGACCTCGCGACACAGCGCGTGTCGATCGGCGACGTGGACGTGGCTTTCGAGATCGACGCTTACACTCGTTGGCGGTTGATGGAAGGGCTCGACGACATCGGGCTCACCCTCCGTGACGAGACCTCGATCACGGAGTTCGAACACTGCCGCTCCAGTTGGCGGCCGAAGACATTGCCGGTGAAGTAGTGAACTCTCTCGTACAGGACGCAGCAGCTGCAGGGGCGCGCGTCGGTCTCAAGTCGGACGAGATCGTCATCCGCGGGGGCAAGCCCCTCGTGGGACGCATCGAGGTCCGCGGTGCGAAGAACCTCGCGACCAAGGCCATGGTCGCGGCGCTCCTCGGTGACACCCCGTCGATCCTCAAGGACGTCCCGGACATCTCCGACGTCAAGGTCGTCCGCGGCCTGCTCGAGGTGCACGGCGTGCGCGTGACCGACCCCGCACGGGGCGAGCTCATCCTCGACCCGTCGCGGGTCGAGACGGCGCACTTCGCCGAGATCGACGCGCACGCCGGGTCGAGCCGGATCCCGATCCTCTTCTGCGGCCCGCTGCTGCACAAGCTGGGCGAGGCGTTCATCCCCGACCTCGGTGGCTGCCGCATCGGCGACCGTCCGATCGACTTCCACCTCGACGCCCTCCGTGCCATGGGTGCCGTCGTCGACAAGCAGATCTCGGGCATCCACATCACGGCCCCGAACGGCCTCAAGGGCGCGAACATCGAGCTGCCCTACCCGAGCGTCGGTGCGACCGAGCAGGTCCTGCTCTCCTCCGTCCTCGCCGAGGGCACGACCGAGCTGCGGAACGCCGCGATCGAGCCCGAGATCATGGACCTCATCGCGATCCTGCAGAAGATGGGTGCGATCGTCACGGTCGAGCCCAGCCGCACGATCTTCATCGAGGGCGTCAAGTCGCTCCGCGGGTACACGCACCGTGCGATCAACGACCGCAACGAGGCCGCGAGCTGGGCGTCCGCCGCGCTGGCCACCAACGGCGACATCTTCGTCGAGGGTGCCAAGCAGCAGGAGCTCATGACGTTCCTGAACGTCTTCCGGAAGGTCGGCGGCGGGTTCGACATCCAGGAGGACGGCATCCGGTTCTACCGCGAGCTGGACGTCCTCAAGCCCGTCGTCATCGAGACCGACGTGCACCCCGGCTTCATGACCGACTGGCAGCAGCCCCTCGTCGTCGCGCTCACGCAGGCCGAGGGCCAGAGCGTCGTGCACGAGACCGTCTACGAGAACCGCTTCGGCTTCACCGACGCGCTCAACGAGATGGGTGCCGACATCGTCGTGCACAAGGAGGGCCTGCCGGGTCACGACCGCCGCGTCGCCCGTCGTCCCTTCGAGCAGGCCGCGGTCATCACCGGCCCGACGAAGCTCCACGGTGCGAACGTCCGTGTCCCCGACCTCCGCGGTGGCTTCAGCCACCTCATCGCGGCGCTGACCGCCGAGGGCGAGTCGCGCATCACGAACGTCGGCATCATCAGCCGTGGCTACGAGCACTTCATCCCGAAGCTCCGCAAGCTCGGCGCGGACTTCGACTTCGCGGAATGAGCGCCGAGCCGGCCGACGCCCGAGCCGGTGCGGTGGAGCAGGTCACCACGGGCCTCCCGAACCCCGGGAGGCGCTGGAAGCGTGGTGACCTGAACGTCGCGTTCCGGATCACCTCGGTCTTCGTGATCCCGCTGTTCCGTGCGGTCGCGGCGTACCGCTGGCACGGCCCGAACCGCCTGCCGGCGGACGGGGCGTTCGTGCTCGCGCCGAACCACTACACGAACATCGACCCGCTGGTGGTCGGCACCGCCGTCTGGGTGAGCCGCCGACCACCGCTGTTCCTGGCGAAGGCGTCGATCTTCGACGTGCCCGTCGTCGGCAAGCTGATGTCCGGAATGGGACAGATCCCCGTCGAACGCTCCGGGCGGACCCGTTCCAGCAACCCACTGCAGGGCGGTGGCGGACTCGTCCGGAACGGCGGGGCGGTCATCGTCTACCCGGAGGGCACGCTCACCCGTGACCCGGACCTGTGGCCGATGCGCGGCAAGACCGGCGCGGCACGGATCGCGCTCGAGAACGACGTGCCCCTCATCCCGATGGCGCACTGGGGCACGCAGCGGATCCTGCCGCGGTACTCCAAGCGCCTCAACCTGTTCCGGAAGGCCAACGTCGACATCCTGTTCGGCGAGCCGATGGACCTGTCCGCGTACCGCGGCAAGCCGATCGACCAGGCGCTCCTGCAGCAGGTCACCGACGCGCTGATGGCCGAGATCACCAAGCTCGTCGAGCAGCTCCGCGGTGAGCGCGCTCCGGAGCAGCGCTGGGACCCCAGTGCCAACCGCCAGAAGGAGACCGGCAAGTTTGAGTGACGCAGCCGACCGGGGGACAGCCCCCGGTCTCCGACCGCACGACGACCGCCCGGACCCCTCCGTCGCCGCCCGTGGCGCCGTCGACACCGCCGCGATCCGCGTCGTCATGCAGTCGACGGACAAGCCACGCGTGGCCGTCATCGGCGCGGGCAGCTGGGGCACCACGTTCGCGAAGGTGCTCGCCGAGGGCGGCGCCCAGACCGTCCTCTGGGCCCGGCGGCCCGAGATCGCACGGGAGATCACCGAGACCAAGCGGAACTCGGAGTACCTGCCCGGCATCAACCTGCCGCGGACCCTGACCGCGTCGACGTCCCTCGCCGCGGTGCTCGCCGGCGCCGAGCAGGTGTACGTCTCCGTGCCGTCGCAGACCCTCCGCTCGAACCTCGCCGCGATCCGTGAGCTCCTGCCGGCCGACGTGCCGGTCGTCAGCCTGATGAAGGGCGTCGAGAAGGCCAGCGGGCTGCGGATGAGCGAGGTGCTCCTCGAGGGGCTCGGCATCGACCAGGACCGCATCGCCGTCGCGAGCGGGCCGAACCTGGCGCTCGAGATCGCCCGCCGACAGCCGACCGCCGCCGTGGTCTCGTCCTCGAGCGTGGACACCGCGACCGCCGTCGCCGCGGTCGCGACGAACCCCTACTTCCGCTCGTTCATCAACACGGACGTCATCGGCACCGAGTTCGGCGGGGTCCTCAAGAACCTCATCGCGGTGGCCATCGGCATCGTCGACGGCGTCGGCTACGGCGAGAACACCAAGGCGTCGATCATCACCCGCGGTCTCGCCGAGATGACCGAGTTCGCGGTGTCCCTCGGTGCGCAGCCGTCGACGCTGTCCGGGCTGGCTGGCCTCGGTGACCTCATCGCCACGTGCCAGTCGCCGCTCTCGCGGAACAACACCGCGGGCCGGCTGCTCGGCCAGGGGTACCGCTTCGACGAGGTCGTCCGGCAGATGAACCAGACCGCGGAGGGCCTGGCGTCGGTCGCGCCGATCCTCGAACTGGCCCGGGCGAACGGCGTCGACATGCCCATCGTCGGACAGGTCGGCGAGGTCCTCGCCGGTAGGCTCGATCCGCGCAACATCGCGCCGCACCTCACGGAGACCGACGAGCCCCAGGGCGAGTGACCGGTCCCGGTACCCACCGCTTGGAGCGTCCATGAGCAGCACCGCGCCCGCACCCGAACCGATCGACGCAGCCGTGCCCGCGGCGTCGACCGACGCCGAGCGGACCACCGTCGCCGTGCTGTTCGGTGGACGATCGAGCGAGCACGAGATCAGCTGCGTCACCGCGGGCGGGATCATGGACGTCGTCGACCGCGACCGGTACGACCTGCTGCCGATCGGCATCACCAAGGACGGCGCGTTCACCCTGCAGCCCGACGACCCGTCGGACTGGGCGCTGCTCGGCCAGGAGCTGCCGACGGTGCCGGACAACGGCACCCGCGTCCGCTTCCCGGTCTCCGGCGACTCCCGGGAGCTGTTCGTCGAGCTGCCCGATGGGTCGGTGGAGTCCCTCGGGTCTGTCGACGTGGTGTTCCCGATCCTGCACGGCCCGTTCGGTGAGGACGGCACGATCCAGGGCCTCCTGGAGACCGCCGGCCTGCCGTACGTCGGCGACGGCGTGCTCGCCAGTGCCCTGGCGATGGACAAGCACGTCGCCAAGGCCGTCCTCGAACACGCCGGACTGCGGGTCGCGCCCTGGACGACGGTGCTCCGACGACAGTGGCAGTCGGACCCCGTCGACGTCGCCGAGTCGGTCGCCGCGCACGGGTTCCCGCTCTTCGTGAAGCCCGCCCGTGCGGGGTCGAGCATGGGTGTCTCGCGCGTCGACGACCCCGCACAGCTCGGGGCCGCGATGGACCTGGCGTTCGAGCACGACAGCAAGGTCATCGTCGAGCCCCGGGTGATCGGTCGGGAGGTCGAGGTCGCCGTCCTGGAGGGCCGTGACGGCACTCCGCGCACGAGCCTGCCGGGCGAGATCGTCGTCGCTGAGGACGGCTTCTACGACTTCACCGCCAAGTACCTGGGCGGCGACGAGCAGCTGCTCTGCCCGGCCCCGCTGAGCGAGTCCGAGACGGACGAGATCCGGTCGATCGGCGCCCGTGCGTTCGAGGCGATCGGTGGCGCGGGTCTGGCCCGCGTGGACTGCTTCCTGACGGACGACGGCTTCGTGGTCAACGAGGTCAACACGATGCCGGGCTTCACGCCGTTCTCGATGTACCCGCGCTGCTGGGCGGCGTCGGGCCTGGCCTACCCGGAGCTGGTCGCCGAGCTCATCGAGCTGGGACGCATCGCGGTCCGCTGACGCTCCGGGACGTCGGCTGGGACGTCGGCTGCAGGCACGTCGGCAGTGCCAGGGTGCCGAGCGTCCTAGCCGACGTCCTGCGGGTCGAGG
Source organism: Curtobacterium sp. MCPF17_047 (assembly GCF_003234045.1). Classification (NCBI taxonomy): domain Bacteria; kingdom Bacillati; phylum Actinomycetota; class Actinomycetes; order Micrococcales; family Microbacteriaceae; genus Curtobacterium; species Curtobacterium sp. MCPF17_047. The sequence goes on from NZ_QKSF01000017.1 coordinate 28,236, forward strand.
CAGCGGTGACCGTCCTCCGGCAGCGTCGACAAGGCGTCGCCCAGGTCCTGCAGGGCATCCGGCGTGGCCCGCTTCGTGTCGATGACGACCTGCACCGCGGGGGAGCGCCCGAACGTCGTGTAGACCACGTTCTGCCCCCGGGCGTCGCGGATCCAGTCGACCGAGCCCTGTGCGAAGCACGGCAGGTCGGAGACCGTCGGCACGGCCACGCCGCAGTGGTAGAGCACCGCGGCGGGGGAGCCCCACGCGGCGGTCGCTTGCGCGGAGGTGTTCCGCAGCGGGAGCGTCCCGTTCAGGGTGGCGGGCAGGCGGACCTGCGCACCGGCGCAGGCGGCGGCGTTCGCCGAGGGCGCGGGCTGCATGGCGACCGCGTTCGTGCAGCCGGTCAGTCCCACCACGACGGCGGCGGCGAGGGCCACACCGCCCAACGCGCTGCCCAGCCGACGGCGGGCGTTCCGGGGGCGGCGGGGTGCGGTGTCCATCGACGTCCAGGCTACCGTTCTCGTGTGGACGCGACGCACGAGCACAGCCCCGGCACCCCGGCGGAGACGGTGGGGGCGCTCGGTGAACTGGCGGTGCTCGACCGCGTGACCCGGCGTCTGCCGCCCGGTTCGCCGCTGCTCGGCCCCGGGGACGACTGCGCGGTGGTCGCCGCTCCCGACGGGCGGTTCGTCGTGACGACGGACATGATGGTGCACGGTCCGGACTTCCGGTGGGCGTGGTCCTCGCCCGAGGACGTCGGCTGGAAGGCCGCCGCCACGAACCTGTCCGACGTGGCCGCGATGGGCGCAGCACCCTCGGGCCTCGTCGTCGCCATCGCCGCCCCGCAGGAGACGCCGGTGACGGTGCTCGAGGGCATCGCCGACGGGTTCCGGCTCGCGATCGAGGCGCTCGCTCCGGGCATCGGTGTCGTCGGCGGCGACCTGTCGACATCGGCGACGTTCTCGTTGACCGTGACCGCGTTCGGCGACCTCGGCGGATGCGCCCCGGTCGTCCGCTCCGGCGCCCGCCCCGGCGACGTGCTCGCGGTCTCGGGCGAACTCGGGCCCGCCGCCCGAGGACTCGCCCGTCTGTTCCGCGACGGGGTCGACGACGCAGGTGAGCCGGACGCCGGCCGGGTGCGGGCCAACGGTGCGGACGCTGATCCGGACGTCGCCCGGCAGCGCCGTCCGGTCCCGCCGGTCACCGACGGACCGCTCGCTGCCGCCGCCGGGGCGACCGCGATGCTCGACCTCTCGGACGGCCTGGCGATCGACGCCGGTCGGCTGGCCCGCGCGAGTGGGGTGACGCTGGAACTCGACGTCGAGCCGGCGCTGGACCCGGTCGCGCTGCACGGCGGTGAGGACCACGGACTGTTGGCGACCTTCCCGGCGGGGGCGGGCCTCCCGGGCGGGTTCCGACGGATCGGACTCGTCCGCGCTCGAGTCGCGGACGACGACCACGGCGGTGACCGGGGCCACGGTGTCGACCTCGTGCGCGGTGGGGAGCCGGTCCCCACGACGGGCTGGGACCCCTACGCCGACTGGGACGGCGCGGCGGGCTGACGGCCGCGCGCCCGACTGCGCAGTAGGCGGTCGGCGCGGATCAGCCGGCGGAGTCGGCAACGGCCTCCCACGCGACGGTGTCGCCCCATGACCGTTTGCTGAACGGCGTCAGCCCGGCCGGCCACGTCGGTTCCGGCGACCGCGTGCCCCGCTCGACGACGACGACCGCCTCGGCCGTCAGCCGGGACACCAGCGCGTCGAGGACGTCGGTGAGCTCGGATTCCGGGACCTCGTACGGCGGGTCGATGAACACCAGGTCGAAGGTCTTCGCCGTGGTCCGCAGGTACCCGAGCGCGGGCTGCGCGTGCACGGCGATGCGGACGCCGGGGACACGCTTCTGCACCGCCTTGGCGTTGTCGCGGCAGGCGGCCGCGGCGGGCGCCGCCCGGTCGACGAGGGACACCTCCACCGCACCTCGTGACGCCGCTTCGAGCCCGAGGGCACCGGTCCCGGCGTAGAGGTCGGCAACCGAGGTGTCGTCGATCAGCCCGCGCGCCTCCAGCGACGAGAAGAGCGCTTCGCGCACGCGGTCGCTCGTCGGCCGGGTGCCGGACTTCGGCACCCGGAGCGTCGTGGAGCCGGCGGCACCGGCGATGATGCGGGTCATGTAGTCACCGTAGCGGGCCGTCAGCAGCCCTCCGGCGTTCTCCACAGGCGTCCGCGAGGCCCGTGACGGGTCGGTCGTCCCGGGTACCGTTGGCGTGTGGTCACCTCCCGCGCCGACACCGCTCCGACGACCCCCGACGGCCCCGCCGACGTGCCGACCCCTGACGTGCAGTGGGGCACGGCGCCGCTCGACGTGAAGCTGGCGAACGTCCTGGGCGGGCGGACCGCGAAGGCGATCGAGAAGGCCTTCGGGCACCGCACGGTCGGCGAGTTCCTGGAGCACGCCCCCCGGCGGTACGCCGAGCGCGGCGCGTTGACCGCCCTGGACTCCCTGGCCATCGGCGAGCCGGTGACGATCGTGGCCGAGGTGGTCGAGGTCCGCGAGCGCACGATGCGGGCGCGGCGCGGCTCGATCCTCGAGGCGAAGATCGGGGACGGCAAGGGCCTGTTGACGCTGACGTTCTTCAACCAGGGGTGGCGCACGAAGGACCTCGTCCCCGGCGCCCGCGGGGTGTTCGCCGGCAAGGTGGGCGACTACCGCGGCGCTCGGCAGCTGGCGCACCCGGACTACGAGTTGTTCGACCGCGACGACCCGCGGGCCTCGGCGGACCCCGAGTCGGAAGAGGCGATGCGGTGGTCGCGACAGCCGATCCCGATCTACCCGGCGACCGCGTCGCTGTCGTCGTGGCAGATCGCGAAGGCGATGGGGATCGTGCTCGACACCCTGCCGGACGTCGCCGACCCGATCCCCGCCTCGGTGCGCACCCGTCTCGACCTGGTGCCGTTCCGGAAGGCACTCGAGATGCTGCACCGGCCCGAGAAGGTGGCGGACTTCAAGCGCGCCCAGGACGCCCTGCGCTACCGCGAGGCCTTCGTGCTGCAGACCGCGCTGGTGCAGCGCCGGATCGCGGCCCGCGCGACGGCCTCGGTGTCACGGGCGGCCGCACCGGGCGGGATCCTCGAGCGCTTCGACGCGACCCTGCCGTTCACGCTCACCGACGACCAGCGGGCGGTCGGTGCGGAGATCGCGCAGGACATGGCGGGCACCTGGCCGATGCACCGACTGGTGCAGGGCGAGGTCGGTTCGGGCAAGACCCTCGTCGCGATCCGGGCGATGCTCACCGTCGCCGAGTCGGGCGGCCAGTCCGCCCTGATCGCCCCGACGGAGGTCCTGGCGGCGCAGCACCTCCGGTCGATCGTGAAGTTCCTGGGCCCCGACCTCGCCGCGGAGCTCCGACCGGTGATCCTGACCGGTTCGCAGTCCACCGACGAACGCCGACGGGCACTGCTGGCGGCGGCCTCGGGCGGGTCCCGGCTCGTCGTCGGGACGCACGCGCTGCTCGGTGACCGCGTGGACTTCGCCGAGCTCGGTCTGGTCGTCGTCGACGAGCAGCACCGTTTCGGCGTCGAGCAGCGCGAAGCCCTGCGGACGAAGGGCACGACCCCGCCGCACGTGCTGGTGCTCACCGCGACGCCGATCCCGCGAACGGTCGCGATGACGGTGTTCGGTGACCTCGACGTCTCGACCATCCAGGGGATGCCCTCCGGTCGCGCCGGGGTGGAGACCTTCACGGTCGGACTGGCCGAGCACCCGGGGTGGGAGTCCCGGATCTGGACACGGATGGCCGAGGAGCTGGCCGACGGCCGGCAGGCGTTCGTCGTCTGCCCGGCGATCGACGACGCCCACGGTGAAGACGACGGCGCCCCCGAGCCGACCGCCGACGGCGGCGACCCGGACGGCACACCGGCCCGGAAGCCCGCGACGGTCCTGGCGACCGCCGAACGGATGCGCACGATGCCGGTGCTCGAGGGTCGTCGGATCGAGGTGCTGCACGGGCGGATGACGGCTGAGGAGAAGGACCGGGTGATGACGTCCTTCGCCGACGGGGCCGTCGACGTCCTCGTCGCCACCACGGTGATCGAGGTCGGCGTGGACGTCCCGAACGCATCGATGATGGCGGTGCTCGACGCCGACCGGTTCGGCGTCTCGCAGCTGCACCAGCTCCGCGGACGCATCGGCCGCGGGCAGTACGCCGGCGTCTGCCTGCTCGTCACCCACGCCGAGGCCGAGACGGTCTCGCGTGAGCGTGTGGACGCGGTCGCCGCTTCCGATGACGGGTTCGAACTGGCCCGGGTGGACCTGGAGCTCCGCCGCGAGGGCGACGTGCTCGGCGAACGGCAGTCCGGCGGCCGGTCGTCGCTGACCCTGCTGCGGGTGGTGCAGCACGCCGACGTGATCATCGACGCGCGGGAAGAGGCCGAGCGGCTCCTGGAGCACGACCCGGACCTCAGCGGGAGCCCGGCGCTGCGGGATGCCCTCGCACGACGCCTCGACGAGTCCGACGCGGCGTTCCTCGGCAAGAACTGACCGCTGCCGATCAGCACCGGGCCGGCCAGGACCGGGCTGGCCGGGACCGGGCGCCGGTATGGTCGCCTGCATGACGAAGATCGCCGTCGTGCCCGGTTCCTTCGACCCCGTGACACTGGGGCACCTGGACGTCATCGCCCGTGCCGCCGAGTTGTTCGACGAGGTGCACGTGCTCGTCGTGCACAACCCCGACAAGAAGTCCGCCCTGTTCGACGCCGGCGACCGCGTGCGGCTCATCGAGGAGTCCCTGACCGAGGTCGGCGTGCCCGGCAGCGTCGTGGTCGGGGAGTGGACGTCGGGGCTGCTCGTCGACTACTGCCGACAGGTCGGGTCGAAGATCCTGGTGAAGGGCGTGCGCTCCGGCGAGGACGTGGCGTACGAGACGCCGATGGCGATCATGAACCGCCACCTCGCCGGCGTCGAGACGGTGTTCCTGCTGCCGGACGCCGCCCGTGCGCACGTGTCGAGCTCGCTCATCCGGCAGGTCTCCGGCCTGGGCGGGGACGTCACGCCGTACGTGCCCCGGGTCGTGGCGCGAGCGCTCGACGACCGGCACTGACACCGCGCTGCCGTCGACGACCCTCGCCACGGTCCGCGACACGCGTCGGGTGCTCGACTCCTCGGCTCGGGCGCGCTAGGCTGGTTGATCGTGTATTCCTCCGTGAACAGCCCCTATGCCCTGCGTGTGCGTGACCTCGCGCAACGGGCGGGCGACATGCGCGAGGTCTCGGTCGACATCGTCGTGCCGAGCACGCTCGGTGCCGGTCTGATCGCCGTGCGTAAGGGCGACCAGATGCACCTCGACGTGAAGCTCGAGGGTCTGCACGAGGGCATCCTGGTGTCCGGACACGCCCGGGCTGAAGCGACGGGGGAGTGCTCGCGCTGCCTCATCGACATCAGCGAGCCCGTCGATGTCGAATTCGCCGAAGTGTTCGCGTATGATGCCTCGGAGGAATTCGACTACCAGGTTCACGACGACCACGTGGATTGTGAACCGGTGGTCCGAGACGCGGTGGTGCTGTCGCTGCCGTTCACCCCGGTCTGCCGACCGGACTGCCCAGGACTCGACCCGGTGACGGGTGAGCGTCTGGCAGACGTCGGCGAACAGCCGGCTCCGTCGGCCGCCGATCCCCGTTGGGCCGCGCTCGGCGGGATCCAGTTCGACAACGACGAGCCCGACGACAACGACGAGCACGACGACAGCAACGAGCACCAGAACACCAGCGGGCACCACGACGCTGACCAGACCACCGCGGACGAGGAGCGGACGCCGGCCGACCAGGCCGAGTGACCGCCACCATCCGCGACTGACCACCGACCAAGCGAAAGAGAACCACCATGGCCGTCCCCAAGCGCAAGCAGTCCCGTGCGAACACGCACGCCCGTCGATCGCAGTGGAAGGCCGCACCGGTCCAGCTCGTGAAGACGATCGAGAACGGCAAGGTCGTCTACAGCCTCCCGCACCGTGCGAAGGTCGTCGAGGACTCCGCCGGCACCCCTCTGTACATGGAGTACAAGGGCCGCAAGGTCGCCGACGTCTGATCGGACCGCACTCATGACTGCGACGTCCGGCGCCGCGGGGTCCAGCCCCGTGGGGCCGGACGTCGTTCGTCTTCGTGACCTCCTCGGGGTCCCTGTGGACCTCGAGCTCCTCCAGCTCGCGCTGACCCACCGCTCGTACGCGTACGAGCACGGCGGGATCCGGCACAACGAGCGGCTGGAGTTCCTCGGCGATTCCATCCTCGGCCAGGCCGTGACCGTCAAGCTCTTCCGGGACTACCCGGAGCTCGACGAGGGTGAGCTCGCCAAGCGGCGTGCCAGCCTCGTGTCGACGGTCGCCCTGGCGGAGATCGGCCGACTCATCGGCCTCGGCGCGTACCTCCGGCTCGGCAAGGGCGAGGAGCAGACGGGCGGTCGGGACAAGTCCTCGATCCTCGCCGACACCGTCGAAGCCGTGATCGGTGCGACCTACCTGTCCGCGGGTGCGGACTCCGCGACGGACCTGGTGCTGCGTCTCGTGGCGCCGCTGCTCGTCGACCCCGCGCGGTTCGGTGCGGCGATGGACCCGAAGACGAGCCTGCAGGAGCTGGCGTCCGCGCTGACCCTCGGCAACCCGGCCTACCGGATCACCGAGGCGGGCCCCGACCACGACAAGACCTTCCACGCCACCGTCGTGCTGCAGGGCGAGGACATCGCCACCGGCACCGGGACGAGCAAGAAGACCGCCGAGATGTCGGCCGCGCTGGACGCCTGGACGCGACTTTCCGGTCGGACCGCCGGAGCCTGACCAGGTGCCCGAACTCCCCGAGGTCGAGGTCGTCCGCGCCGGCCTCGAACCCGCGGTGACCGGCGCTCGGGTGCTGGACGTGCAGGTGCTCGACGAGCGCGCCCTGACCCGGCACGACGGCCCGGCCGAGGACTTCGTGCACCGGCTGACCGGCCGGACGATCGCCGCCGCCGTCCGCCGCGGCAAGTTCATGTGGTTCCCGCTCGAGGACGACCCCGAGGCCGAGCGCCCCGGAGCCGAGCGCCCCGGAGTCGCCCGCACCGGCGCCGGAAACCCCGCAGCCCAGCACCCCGCAGCCCGGCCCTCCGAGGCCCTCGTCGCACACCTCGGCATGAGCGGCCAGATCCTCCTCGGCCGCGACCGGCCCGCAGCCCGACACCGGCGCATCGTCCTCGACGTGCAGCCTCCCGGCACGGACCGCGACGGCGCTCCGGAAGCTCCCGTGCAGCTCGAGTTCGTCGACCAGCGCACCTTCGGGTCGATGGCGATCGACCGCATGCTGCCGACGATCGACGGTGCTCCCGCGGGGCTCGCCGGTGCCGTGGACACGACCGACCCGGACGCGGCCTGGCGTCGCCGGATCCCGTTCCAGGTGTCACACATCGCCCGCGACCCGCTCGACCCCGCGTTCGACGACGACCGGTTCCTCGCCGCCGCACGGAAGCGGTCGAGCGGCATCAAACGGGTCCTCCTCGACCAGGGGGTCATCAGCGGCATCGGGAACATCTACGCGGACGAGTCGCTGTGGGCCGCGAAGCTCCACTTCGACCGCCCCGCCGACCGGCTGCCGCGAGCCACCCTCCGCGGGCTCCTCGACGAGGTCCGGGCGGTGCTGCGGCGTGCGCTCGAGGACGGCGGCACGAGCTTCGACGCCCAGTACGTCAACGTGAACGGGCAGTCCGGCTACTTCTCGCAGCGCCTGGCGGTGTACGGGCAGCAGGGCGAGCCGTGCCCGCGGTGCGGGACGCCGATCGTGCGCGAGCCGTGGATGAACCGCTCCAGCCACCGTTGCCCCGTGTGCCAGCCCGTCCCGCGCGTCCGCTCCCGCAACCGCGTCACGATCCGGCAGGGTCGTTAGGAGGCTGTTGCGACACGACCGCTAGGCTGATCTGGCGCTCATTGCAGAGTGCCTAGGACGAGTAGATGGGGGTAACTGTGGCACAGTCGAGCACCAAGGTTGGCGAGAGTTGGAAAGCGGCTTTCAAGCAATTCGCGAGCAGCTTCGAGCTCGGCGTGGACGGAATCGGCCTATTTGCTATCGATCAGCGCTTTGGGATCGATGACGTTCGCACCGCCGCTGCGGAGTCAATCACCGGGGGTGGAGATGACAAAAAGCTAGACATCATCTACATGGATGTGAATCGCGGTCTTCTCGTCGTGGCTCAGTGTTTTGAGTCTCCGAAGGTTAAAGCATCGGCCCCCGCGAACAAGGCATCGGATTTGAACACAGCGGTTGCTTGGCTGTTGAGCTCGAGCCTCGAATCCGTTCCGGAGGGCCTGCGCGGCAGAGTTTCTGAGGTTCGGGACGCGATCGACGCGGATCTCATTCAGGATTTCCACCTTTGGTATGTGCATAATGCGCCCGAATCTCGCAACGCCAGTGCTGAAGTCAGCAATGCCGAGAAAACGGCGGCGAAGCTGCTGGCTAAGCGCGGTGGCATTCAGATATTCGGCGCGGAAGTAGGATCAGAAACCCTTGAGCGTTGGTACCTAGGGTCGAAGCGCACTATTAAGGTCACGGACAAATTCTCGCTGCGCGTATCTGACGCGATCGAAACCGAGAGTGCTCGGTGGAGTGCCGTTACAACACTGGTGTCCGGAGCTTGGTTGCACCGGATGTTCGCGGACCACAAAGAGGATCTCTTCTCGGCAAACGTACGGAACTATCTCGGATCCCGGCGTAGTGACGCGAATATCAACAACGGAATAAAAGAAACTGCTGTTGATGAGCCTGCAGACTTTTCAGTTTACAACAATGGGCTAACTGCCCTTGTTTTAGATTACAAGCTTGGCGGCCGATCGAGAAACGGTAGGCGTCTCGATATAACTGGCATCTCCGTCGTGAACGGTGCTCAGACCACTGGCTCGATTGGTTCTCTTAGCGACGAGCCCTCTGAAGATTTGCTTGTTCCTGTTCGCTTCGTCAAATCCAGCGACGAGGATTTGTTGGGTCGAATCGTCAAATTCAATAATCTTCAGAATAAAGTGCAGGCTGCTGACTTCCGCAGCGGTGACGAAATTCAGAACCGTTTGCGCGCTGAGTTCGCTCAGATGACCGGGGTCTCCTACGACGGTGGTCGGCGCGGGGGGTCGAGTGACGCCATCAAACGGAGCAGAACAGCTTTGGCTTCCTATACGGTCGGGCAGGTCCTCACGGCCTTCCATGGTGACCCAGTTGCTGCTTATGACAAAAAGGCGGACATCTGGGTTGATGATGCGATGTATTCGCGCATCTTCTCCGAGCGAACGACGGCAACGCATATCCTATTTGCATACTCCCTCTACGACGCGCTCACTACTCGACTTCTGACGCTTAGGGAGAAAACGCGAAGCGCGGATGCGCCGCTCACTGAGGCGGAGGCCAAGGAACTTGAGTTCTTGTCCCTCAAGGGAGCACCTTACCTTCTCGCCGAGGTGATCGCACGTGCACTAGAGTCGATTTTAGGTAAGACGATTCCAAATCGTTTCGGACTTCGATTCAAGGGAAACGTCTCGCTCTCGGATGCTGCTGGCCTTTGGGGTACAGTGATTGATGCAGTGCTGCCTCTATCGGACCAACTGCTTCCTGCCTTCAATCGAGGGCGGGTTTCTCGTGAGGGTAAAGAAGCGGCCATTTCGGCGTTCGAGGGGCTTTTCCAGGCTCTCCAAAACCTGCAGCCGGATGCATTCAAAGAATTTGCTAAAAAGGTGTCGATCGACGAGATCAAGGCGGGTTAACCTCGGCGACAAAAGTCTGGGGCTGCCCGTGTGGTACGCCGGCGGTGCGAGTTCGCTGGCACTAGTCTTGCGGAACAAGCGCGTAGCCATACCGATGACCGCCCGGAGACCCGCATGTACCTGAAGAGCCTGACCATCAAGGGGTTCAAGTCCTTTGCGCAGCCGACCACCTTCGCCTTCGAGCCCGGCGTCACGTGCATCGTCGGTCCGAACGGTTCCGGCAAGTCGAACGTGGTCGACGCCCTGGCCTGGGTGATGGGGGAGCAGGGCGCGAAGACCCTGCGCGGCGGCAAGATGGAGGACGTCATCTTCGCCGGCACCGCCACCCGCGGGCCGCTCGGTCGGGCACAGGTCACGCTGACGATCGACAACGCGGACGGTCTGCTGCCGATCGAGTACGCCGAGGTGACGATCTCCCGCACGCTGTTCCGCAACGGCGGCAGTGAGTACGCCATCAACGGCGAGAACTGCCGGCTGCTCGACGTGCAGGAGCTGCTCAGTGACACCGGCCTCGGCCGCGAGATGCACGTCATCGTCGGGCAGGGGCAGCTGGACAAGGTGCTGCACGCCACCCCCGAGGACCGACGCGGCTTCATCGAGGAAGCCGCGGGCATCCTCAAGCACCGTCGCCGCAAGGAGAAGACGCTCCGCAAGCTGGAGGCGATGCAGACCAACCTCACCCGGCTGTCCGACCTCGCGGGGGAGATCCGTCGCCAGCTCAAGCCGCTCGGTCGTCAGGCCGAGGTGGCCCGCAAGGCGCAGTCCGTCGCGGCGGTCGCACGGGATGCCAAGGCGCGGCTCCTCGCGGACGACGTGGTGCGCCTCCGCCGCGAACTCCGTGACCACCTGGCGGTCGAGACCGGTCGGAAGTCCGAGCGCGGCGTCCTGCAGGAGCGGCTCGACCAGATCCGGCAGCGCCAGCAGCAGGTGGAGGCGAGCATGGTCGGCGACGACGTGGACCGCGCCCGGACCGTGGTGCACCGGCTCGAGAGCGTCCAGGAGCGCCTCCGCAGCCTGTCGATGCTGGCCAACCAGCGCCTGATGTTCCTGGCGCAGCAGGCCGAGGCGCCGCAGCAGGGTCCGACGATCACCCCGGAGCGGGTCGCCGGTGTCCGCGCCGAGGCCGACCGGCTCGACGAGCGGGCCCGCGACATGCAGGGCGGCACGACGAGGGTCGGCGACCAGGTCCGGGCCGCCCGTGCCGCGCTCGACGCCCTGGACGAGCAGATCGCGGCGCAGGCTGCCCTCGTCGCGCAGCACGACCTCGACGGGCAGCGTCTGGCGAGTGCGGTCGAAGTCGCCCGGTCGAAGCGCTCCGCGGCCGCGGGCGACCGAGAGCGTCGGGAGCGTTCGCTGACCGAGGCCGTCGCCCGTGCCGAGCAGGCGGCCGCCGCGCTCGAGGACGTCGGCCGTGACCCCTCCCTCGACACGGACGAGGACGCCCTGACCGACGCCCTCACCGCCGCGCGCGAGCAGCTGGACCACGCCCAGGGTGACCGGGACGGCCACCGTGATCGCCTGCACGCGCTCGAGCGGGAACGGGACGCGCTCGACGCCCGGATCGCAGCCCTGGCGCTGTCGATCGACGTGCGCGACGGGTCCCAGGCGGTCATCGACGCCTGCCGCGACGGCATCGTCGGCCGTCTCGCCGACCGCCTCACCGTCACGCCCGGGTTCGAGGCGGCCGTCGCGACGGCGCTCGACGGGTTGGCCGACGCCGTCCTCGCGGAGGACCGCGCGGTCGCACTCGGCGCCGTCGAGCACGCCCGGTCCGCCGACCTCGGCCGGATCGACGTGGTCGTCGCCGACGTCGCCGGCTCCGGGTCCCGACTGCCGGCCGTGCTGCCGTCGTCCGTCCGGCGGGCGCTCGACCTGGTGGACGGACCGCCGGCCCTCACCGCCCTGCTGGCCGACACGCTGGTCGCGGACACCGACGACGTCGACCTGGAGGCCGTGCTCGCCGCCGCCCCGGACGCCACCGTCGTCACGCGGTCCGGCGACCTGGTCCGCGCTGCCCGGGTGACCGGGGGCGGGGCACGGACCACCTCCCGCATCGAGCTCGTCGCCGACCGGGACGCCGCCGAGACGCGACGACGGACGGTCGTGACGGAGGCGGAGGACGCGGCCACGGGCCTCCAGGCCGCGCGCACGGCGGTCGAGGCGGCGCGACGCGCCGTGGACGAGGCCGACCGTGCCGCCCGCGAACACGCCCGCGCGAGTGCCGAGTACGACCGGGCCAGTGCGTCGGCCCGGGCCCGCGCGGAGAACACGGTCGCCGAGGTCGAGCGTCTGCGGGCCGCGTTGGCCGAGACCGACGGCACGACGGCCGTCACCGAGGCAGCGCTGGCAGAGGCGGAAGCGGCGCTCCGGGACTTCACCGACCGGCCGAAGCCCGTCGTCGACGCCTCGGCCCGGCCGGCGGCGCAGGACGCGGTCGACTCCGCCCGGGCCGCGGAGATCGAGCACCGGCTGCAGGTCGAGACCGCCCGGGAACGGGCGCGTGCCGAGCGTCGACGTGCCGACCAGCTGGAACGGCAGCTCGAGGCCGAGCGGGCCGCGGCGGAGGAAGCGGCGCGGCTGGCGGTCATCCGCCGCGCCCAGATCGCGTCGGCCGAAGGGGTGCTCGCGGACCTGCCGGTGGTGCTGGCCGCCGTCGACCGGTCGCTCGCCGAGGCGCGGGTGCAGCTCGCGACCGAGGAGTCCGAGCGCTCCCGTCGCAACTCCGAACTGCAGACGATCCGGAACGAGGAGCGCGAGCTGCGCGACCGGCTGCAGACCCTCACGGACGGCGTGCACTCGCTGGAGATGGAGATCTACGAGAAGCGGCTGCACGTCACCGGGGTCCTCGACCGGGCGCAGAGCGAGCTCGGGTTGGGGGAGTCCGTCCTGGTCGCGGAGTACGGGCCGGACGTGCCGGTGCCGGTCGACGTGCTGGTGGACCCGCGCGTCCTGGCACGACGCCACCGGGAGGCTGCGCGTGCGGCTGCGGCTGCCGGACCCGATGCCGAGGTCGAGGCCGACCACTCGGAAGCCGTTGCGGACACGGAGGCGGACGCCGACACCGCGCTCGTCGACGCCGACACCGCGCTCGTCGACGCCGAGTCGACCCTGCCCGGTGGCCCAGCGCTGCCGGAGTTCGAGGCACCCGACGTCGACCCGGCGGACGTCCCGACCACCCCCTACGTCCGCGAGGAGCAGGAACGCCGGCTCGCTGCCGCCGAACGCGACCTCGGGCGGCTCGGCAAGGTGAACCCGCTGGCGCTCGAGGAGTTCCAGGCACTCGAGCAGCGGCACGCCTTCCTGTCCGAGCAGCTCGAGGACCTGCAGCAGACGCGCACCGACCTGCTCACGATCATCGAGGAACTCGACGGCAAGATGCAGACGATCTTCGCGTCGGCGTTCGAGGACACCCGGGCGGCGTTCGACGTCGTGTTCCCGATCCTGTTCCCGGGCGGATCGGGCTCGATCTCGCTGACGAACCCCGACGACATGCTGACGACGGGCATCGACGTGCAGGTGAAGCCGGCCGGCAAGAAGATCGACCGGTTGACGCTGCTGTCCGGTGGTGAGCGGTCCCTGGCTGCGGTGGCGCTCCTCGTGGCGATCTTCACCGCCCGGCCGAGCCCGTTCTACATCATGGACGAGGTCGAAGCGGCCCTCGACGACGCCAACCTCGGCCGTCTGCTGACCGTGTTCGGCCGCCTGCGCGAGGCATCGCAGCTCATCGTCATCACGCACCAGAAACGGACGATGGAGATCGCGGACGCGCTCTACGGGGTGTCGATGCGGCAGGACGGCGTCTCGGCGGTCGTCGGCCAGCGGGTGCAGCGACCGGAGCCGGCCACGGAGGCGACGGCGGAGCCGGCGGTCGCCTGACCGCCTGACCCACGACGGACGGGAGGCCCGGTACCAGCTGGTACCGGGCCTCCCGTCGTGCGGTGCGGACGCCTACTGCACGTCGGCCTCGACCGGCTTGTCGCCCGTCGGGGTGAGGCCGCGCTGCTGACGGCGCTTCGACACCACGAGGCTCGCCACCGTGGCCACGGTGATCGTCAGCAGGATGAACCCGAGCGAGAACCAGATCGGGATCTCCGGTGCCCACTCGACGTGCTCGCCGCCGTTGATGAACGGCACCTCGTTGACGTGCAGCGCGTGGAAGACGAGCTTCACGCCGATGAAGGCGAGGATGACGGCAAGACCCTGGCCGAGGTAGATGAGGCGTTCGAGCAGCCCGGCGATGAGGAAATAGAGCTGGCGCAGCCCGAGCAGCGAGAACGCGTTCGCGGTGAACACGATGAACGCGTCCTGCGTGAGGCCGAAGATCGCGGGGATCGAGTCGAGCGCGAAGAGCACGTCCGTCAGGCCGATCGAGACCATGACGAGGAGCATCGGGGTGAAGAGGCGCTTGCCGTTGACCCGGGTGGTCATGCGGTCGCCGTCGAAGTGGTCCGAGGTCGGGATGACACGGCGGAGCAGACGGATGAGCTTCGAGTCGCCGTCCTCGGCGCCGTGCTCGTCGCCGCCCTTCGCCTGCGACCAGGCGAGCCAGAACAGCAGGAGACCGAACAGGTAGAAGACCCACGAGAAGTTCTCGATGATCGTGACACCGAGGGCGATGAAGACACCGCGAGCGACGAGGGCGATCGCGACACCGACCAGCAGGACCTTCTGTTGGAACTCCTTCGGCACCGCGAACGTCGTCATGATGATGAGGAAGACGAAGAGGTTGTCGACGGACAACGCCTTCTCGGTCAACCAGCCGGCGAAGTACTCGCCGCCGGCCTGTCCGCCGCCGAACACCCAGACGCCGACGCCGAACAGGATCGCGAGGGCGATGTAGACGACCGACCAGAAGGCCGATTCGCGGATGTGCGGCACGTGCGGGGTGCGCACGTGCGAGAAGAAGTCGAACACGAGCAAGGCGAGGATGCCTGCGATCGTGATGAGCCACACGTACAGGGGAACGTCCACTGGAACCTCCAGGTCAGGGGCGCACCACATCGTCCATCGACGAGCTCCGACCACGGAAGTGGTTCGGAAAACGGGTACGCCAGAGCCTGAAGGTCTCTTCCGCCGCGGTCCTGTCCGGTGTCCGACGAGGTCGGTTCCGAGCTGGGCCGCGACCGACGCCCCGGGTCCGGGTCGTTCCGGGCCGTACTGACGGGGTCGCCGAGAGGGAATACTCCCCTTCGCGTCTCCGACACTACCGAAGGTCGCGCTCACCCGGGCCCCTCTAAGCTGGGAACATGGCGAGTAGTTGGTCACTGTCCTCCCGGCTCCGGGGTCTCTTCCAGCGGAAGACCATCGACGAGACGACGTGGGAGGACCTGGAGACCGCACTCATCGGCGCCGACTTCGGTCCGGACATCTCCGAGGAGATCATCGAGGACCTCCGCGCCCGGGTCGACCGGTACGGCACCACCGACCCCGCCGACCTCAACCGCATGCTCCGCGAGGTCCTCGAAGAGCGCCTGTCGAAGCTCGACACCACGCTGAAGCTCAGCGCCCGACCGGCCGTCGTGCTCGTCGTCGGGGTGAACGGCGTCGGCAAGACCACGACCATCGGGAAGTTCGCGAAGTTCCTCCGCACCTACGACCGCACGGTCCTGGTCGGCGCCGCCGACACCTTCCGAGCCGCGGCCGTCGAGCAGGTCGCGACGTGGGCGCAGCGCGCCGGCGTCGACGTCGTCCGGCCCTCGCAGCCAGGGCAGGACCCGGCCTCGGTCGCGTACCAGACCGTCGAGCAGGCGATCCGGCAGGGCATCGAGATCGTCGTCATCGACACCGCAGGCCGACTGCACACCAAGGCCGGGTTGATGGACGAGCTCGGCAAGATCAAGCGCGTCGTCGAGAAGCAGACCGAGATCGCCGAGGTCCTGCTCGTCCTCGACGCGACGACCGGCCAGAACGGCCTGGCGCAGGCGCAGGCCTTCATCGAGGGTGCCGGCGTGACCGGTCTCGTCATCACGAAGCTCGACGGGTCGGCGAAGGCCGGGTTCGTGCTCAGCGTGCAGGAGAAGACGGGCATCCCGATCAAGCTCATCGGGCAGGGCGAGGGCATCAACGACCTCACGGGCTTCACGCCGCACGTCTTCGTGCAGAACCTCGTCGGCTGAGCCTCCGCGCCCCTCGAGGCAGCCTGCCCCGGTCGTCGGGCACGGCGGGCGTGTACCGTCCGCCTGGTACGTGACCGACCGGGAGAGGAACCCCACATGCCTGCACTGCTCATCATCGCCTTGATCGTCGGCGTCGTCCTGCTGGTGACCGGCATCGTCAGCGCCGCGCTGAAGGTCCTGCTGTTCATTGGCCTGGTGCTCATCGTCCTCGCCGTCATCGGCTGGATCCTCCGGCGCGTCCGCGGTGGCGGCTCGCGCGTCTGACGCACGGCACGACGACGGACGGGAGGCTCCCCACCAGCTGGTGGGGAGCCTCCCGTCCGTCTGCGGCGGGGCCGGACCGGACTGACCGCCGGTCCGGTCTGACGCGCCTCTTGCCATGCTCTGGGCAACAGAGTATCTTCGCCGCATGAGCAATGCCGAGATGCGCGAACCGACCCTGCTCGTGCTGACCTCCCTCGCCGGAGGGCGCAAGCACGGGTACGGGCTCATCGGCGACGCCGCCGAACTGTCCGACGGGCGGGTGCGACTGAAGGTCGGCACGCTCTACGCCGTCCTCGACCGGCTCCTCGACCAGGGGCTCGTCTCCGAGGCGGGGGAAGAGGTGGTCGACGGGCGACTCCGGCGCTACTTCGAACTCACCGACGCCGGAGCCGATGCCCTCGACACCGAGGTCCGTCGCATCGAGGCGAACGCCGCAGCCGCACGCGCGCGGCTCACCGCGTGGCGGCCGACTCCGGCCACGCGCAGCATCCGCATCCGACCGGGGGGAGTGTCGTGACGAACACGAGGCTGGAACAGGACTACGGCAGGGCGCTCGGGTGGTACCCGACGCGGTGGCGACGGACGCACGGGCCGGCCATGCTCGGCACGCTGCTCGACGTCGCCGACGGTGAGGGTCGCAGCCGACCGGCGCCCGGCGAGCTCGCCGAACTGCGGTGGCAGGGCGTCCGCGAGCGCGTGAACGCGGTCGTGCCGGGAGACGTGCGCGTGCTCGCGGCGTCGATCGGCACCGGGGCCGCCGCCGGGTTCGCCCTGGTCTACCTGCTCGCGGTCTCGTGGGTGCCGTGGGGTCAACCGCCCGGCACTGCCTGGCCCGACATGCCCGGGTTCGGGCCGTTCCGGAACCCCGGCGTCCTGTTCGCGGTCCCGGTCCTGCTCGGCGCGCTCGCCGCACTCGGCCGGCAGCGGATGCTCGCGCACCTGGCCGGTCTCCTCGCGGTGCTCGGCATCGTCGTCGCGCGCGTCACGGTGCAGGCGACCGAGAACTGGAACGGCCCGGGGACGACGACCCTCGTGACGGTGGCGGCGCTCGTCGTCGTCGCGAACGTCGGGGCGCCGCGGGACCGCCGGGCACTCGGCATCGCGTTCGGGGTCGTCGCCGGCGGACTCGCGCTCTTCGTCGGACTGCAGCTGCCGACCGGTCACCCGTTCGAGTCGACGTTGCTCACTGACGGAGCGTGGTGGGGAGCCGGGGTCACGCCGGCCCTCCTCGGCGTGGTGGGGGTGCTCGTGCTGGTCGCGGTCGTCGAACTCGTCCGACATCGGCGCCCCGTCCTCGCCGCGGCGCTCGCCGTGGCCTGGATGCCGTGGGCGGTCGCCGGGACCATCACGCTCCGGTACTTCGCCGCCGAGGACGCGGCGTCGGCCCTCATGGCCGTGGGCTCGACCGCGATGGCGCTCGTCGCCCTGACGGTCGCCCGACGCGTGCCGCAGCGGTTCCGACGCGAGCGCGCGTGACCGGCGCCGGCGGGGCGGGCCGGTGCCGAGCCTCCCGGGCCGCACGCCACGGACGGTAGGATGGTCGGATCATGGCGCAATTCGGTTCACTCTCCGATCGGCTCACCGAGACCTTCCGCAACCTGCGGAGCAAGGGACGGCTGACGCCGTCCGACGTGGACGGCACCGTCCGCGAGATCCGGCGGGCGCTGCTCGACGCGGACGTCGCGCTGGAGGTCGTGAAGTCCTTCACCGCCTCGGTGCGCGAGCGGGCGCTCTCGGACGAGGTCAACAAGGCGCTCAACCCGGCGCAGCAGGTCGTCCAGATCGTCAACGAGGAACTCGTCGGCATCCTCGGCGGGCAGCAGCGACGCCTCGAGTTCGCGAAGCGTCCGCCGACGGTCATCATGCTCGCGGGCCTGCAGGGTGCCGGCAAGACGACCCTGGCGGGCAAGCTCGGCAAGTGGCTCAAGAAGGACGGCCACACCCCGATGCTCGTCGCGGCGGACCTCCAGCGTCCGAACGCCGTGCAGCAGCTGCAGGTCGTCGGCGAGCAGGCCGGCGTGCACGTCTTCGCCCCGGAGCCCGGCAACGGCGTCGGCGACCCGGTCAAGGTCGCCAAGAACGCGATCAAGGCCGCGGTCGACCAGCAGTACGACACCGTCATCGTGGACACCGCCGGTCGCCTGGGTGTCGACGCCGAGCTGATGAAGCAGGCCGCGAACATCCGCAAGGCCGTCGACCCGGACGAGGTCCTCTTCGTCATCGACGCGATGATCGGTCAGGACGCCGTCACGACGGCCCGCGCCTTCCAGGAGGGCGTCGACTTCACCGGCGTCGTCCTGTCCAAGCTCGACGGTGACGCCCGCGGTGGTGCGGCCCTGTCGGTCGCCTCGATCACCGGCCGCCCGATCATGTTCGCGTCCACGGGCGAAGGCCTCGACGACTTCGAGCCGTTCCACCCGGACCGGATGGCGAGCCGGATCCTCGATCTCGGTGACATCCTGTCCCTCATCGAGCAGGCGCAGTCCGCCTTCGACGAGGACGAAGCCCGTGCGGTCGCCGAGAAGATCGCGACCGACAACTTCACGCTGAACGACTTCCTGCAGCAGATGCAGCAGCTGCGGAAGGCCGGTTCGATCAAGGGCATGCTCGGCATGCTCCCCGGCGCGAAGGGCATGCGGGAAGCGCTCGACAACTTCGACGAGCGCGAGATCGTCCGCACCGAGGCGATCATCCAGTCGATGACCCCGCAGGAGCGCGAACTGCCGAAGCTCCTCAACGGGTCCCGTCGCCTGCGGATTGCGCGCGGTGCCGGCTCCACGGTGACCGAGGTGAACGCTCTCGTGAACCGCTTCGAGCAGGCCGCGAAGATGATGAAGACCGTCGCCCGTGGCGGGGTGCCGCAGATGCCCGGCATGGGCCCGATCCCGGGCATGCACGGCGGCAAGAAGCAGCAGCCGCAGGGCAAGAAGAAGAAGGTCGGCAACCCGGCGAAGCGCGCTGCCCTCGCCTCCGGTACCGCCCCCGCGCCACAGCAGGCGCCGAAGGGCGCGGGTCTCGGGCTCGGCATGGGCGCCGGCAAGAACGGTGGGGTGCCGTCCGAGGAAGAGCTCGCGTCGTTGCAGAAGTTCCTCGGTCGCTGATCCGACCACCTGACGGACGGGCGCGCCCCGCTCAGCGTGACGCGCCAGCGGCACGCGGGGCGCGCCCGTCCGGCCGTGGTCGCGTCGCGACGGATCAGAGCGAGTCGCGGAGCTCGCCGACCAGGTGCTGGACGACCGCGCGGAGGTCGCCGCCGTTCGCCTGCGCGACCGCCAACTGACGCTGGTAGGAAGCGCCGCGCTCGATCATCGTGTCGAGGTGGTGCAGTTCCTCCTGGCAGCCGAGCCGTTCGGCGATCGGGTCCAGGCGGGTGACCAGGTCGTGGACCTCGTCGGTGACCAGCCGTTCGTCGCCGGCGACGTTCGTGATGATCTCGGCGTCCATGCCGTACCGGGCTGCACGCCACTTGTTCTCGCGGACGAACCAGGGCTGCATCGCCTGCAGGGTCTCGCCGGCGTCGATCCGGTCCGAGCTCTCGGTGACCAGGCACTGCACGAGGGCCGTGACCGCGCCGACCTCGTGGAGCGTGGAGATGCCGTCCGAGACGCGGTTCTCGAGCGTGCCCCAGCCCGGGGAGGGGCGGATGTCCCACCGCAGGTCCTTCACGCCGTCGATGACGCCGGTGTGCACGAGGTCGCCGACGACCTCCTCGAAGTTCGCCCACGCCCCGAGCTGCGGCGGGAGCCCACCGGTGGGGAGCTGCTGGAACATCAGGGCCCGGTTCGAGGCGTACCCCGTGTCGGTCCCCGCCCAGAACGGGCTCGAGGCCGTGAACGCCTGCAGGTGCGGGACGTAGCCGAGCATCGCGTTCATGATCGGGACGGCCTTGTCACGGTCGTCGATGCCGACGTGCACGTGCACGCCCCAGATGAGCATCTGCCGGCCCCACCAGCGGGTGCGGTCGATGAGTTCCGTGTAGTGCTCGCTGTCCGGCGTGATCTCCTGCTGGTCCCACACGGCGAACGGGTGGGTGCCGGAGCACATCACCTGCGCACCGAGGGGCTCGGCGGCGTCGATGACCTGGCCGATGATCCCGGAGAGCTCGCGGGTGGCGCCACCGACGCTGCGGTGCACGCCGGTGACGACCTCGACCGTGTTCGTGAGGAGCTCCTCCGTCACCCGGTCCGGATCGTCCAGGCGTTCCCGGACGGCGGCGAGCACCGCCGGGGCGCGCGGTGTGAGGTCGCCCGTCGCACGGTCGACGAGGGGCAACTCCCACTCGACGCCGATCGTCGACGGGGCGGATTCGGAGAACCGGATGTCCATGGGGCCATCCTGCCCGTCCGTCCCGCGGGAACGACGGAGAGCCCGGCGTGTCCGGTCTGCCGGTGAGCGGGCACGTTCGCCTAGTGTTCGTTGCGTGACCACTGTCGTTCCGCCCGTTGCCGACGTGCCCGCCGAGCTCCGCACCGTGGCCTCGGCCTGGACGCTCGGGCCCCTGCACCTGTCCAATCGGGTGGTGATGGGGTCGATGCACACCGGACTCGAGGTCTTGGACGACGACGGCGTCGCGATGGCTGAGTTCTACCGGGAGCGTGCTGCCGGCGGTGCCGCGTGCATCATCACCGGGGGGATCGCGGTGAGCGACGAGGCCCGCGGCGGCCCGGACTTCGCCGTGTTCGGCGTCGGCGGTGCGGACGAACGCTTCCGCCGGGCGGTCGCGGCCGTGCACGACGAGGGCGGCGCCGTCCTGGCGCAGTTGTTCCATGCCGGCCGCTACGCGCTCGTCGGGGGTCTGACGGACCGTTCCGGTCGACCGCAGCGCGCCGTGGCGCCCTCGGCGCTGCCCTGGGCGGCCGCGCGGGGCGTGGTGCCCGAGGAGCTGACGGCGGACGAAGTCCGGCGGACGATCGAGGACTTCGCCACGGCCGCCCGGACCGCCGCGGCGATCGGCTTCGACGGCGTCGAGATCATGGCCTCCGAGGGGTACCTCGTCAACCAGTTCCAGTCGCCGCTGACGAACCTGCGCGACGACGAGTGGGGCGGCACTCCGGAGCGTCGTCGTCGTTTCGCGGTCGAGGTCGTCCGGGCCGTCCGCGCCGCGGTGCCCGACCTCGCCGTCACGATCCGGCTCTCCGGCGCCGACCTGATGCCGGGGTCCTCCACCGACGCCGACGTCGACGCCCTGGTGCGCGAACTGCTGCCGCTCGGACTCGACGCGATCTCGGTGGGCATCGGCTGGCACGAGTCGCGGACCCCGACGATCCAGGCGTCCGTGCCACACGGCGCGTGGATCGAGCAGGCGGCGCGGATCGCGGACGTGGTCCGGGCTTCCGACCACCCGGACGTGCGGGTGATCGCGTCGAACCGGATGACGGACCTGCGTGACGGCGAAGCGGTCCTCGCCGACGGTCGGATCGACGCGGTGGCGCTCGCCCGGCCGTTCCTCGCCGACGCGGGGCTCGTCGAACGCTCCCTGGCCGGACGCTTCGACCTCGTGAACACCTGCATCGGGTGCAACCAGGCGTGCCTCGACCGGTCCGTGGTCGGCGCGCCGGTGTCGTGCCTGGTGAACCCGCGAGCCGCGCGCGAGGTGCAGTTCCCGCTCCGTCCGACGACCGTGCCGAAGCGTGTGGACGTCGTCGGCGGGGGACCGGCTGGGCTCGCCGCCGCCGTCGACGCTGCCCGGCGTGGACACGACGTCCGGCTCTGGGAAGCATCGGACGTCCTCGGCGGACAGTTCGGACTCGCCGCCGAGATCCCGGGGAAAGAGGACTACGCCGGCCCCGTGCAGGCCGCCCGCGCGGAACTGGTGGAACGGGGCGCGACGATCCACCTGGGTCGCGTGGCCACCGTGACGGACCTCGGGGACAGCGACGCCGTCGTGCTCGCGTCGGGGGTGACCCCACGCGTGGTCGACCTCCCCGGGGTGGACCTGCCGCACGTCATGACCTACGAGCAGGCCCTCCGCGACGGCGTGCCCGACGGGACGGTCGCGGTGATCGGCGGTGGCGGGATCGGCGTCGACACCGCGGCGTTCCTCACCGAGTCCCCGGACGAGGCCGTCCGCGCCACCGAGTTCGGTGCGCGGTGGCAGGTGCCGGTCTCCGGCGAACTCGTCGGGGACCTGCCGCAGCGCCAGCCCACCGCGCACCGTACCGTCCGGCCCGGGTCCCAGGTCACGGTGCTCCGCCGGACCGGGAAGTTCGGGCAGGGGATCGGCCTCACCTCACGCTGGGTCGCGCTCGGACGGCTGCGGGACGCCGGTGTCCGCATGGTCGGCGGGGTGCAGGAGTACCTGCGGATCGAACCAGGCCGGCTCTGGATCCGGGACGAGTGCGGCAACGACGTCGCGGTGCCGGCCGACGTCGTCGTGGTCTGTGCCGGACAGGAGGCGCGGGACGAGTTGACGTCGGGCCTGGCAACCGCAGACGTTCCGTACGCGGTCGTCGGCGGAGCACGGGACGCCCGCAGCGTCGATGCGGTCCGGGCCACGAGCGAGGCCCTCGAGGCCGTCCGACGCCTGGCGCCGTAGCGGTCCGCCGACGCGCCGCGGGAGGTGGCTCGCTTCCCGCTCCGGAATCTGCAAGAATGAACGGTCGAATCGTGTCCGCTCGACCCTCTATCCAGCGGATCACGATCTCATCGAGCTTCCACCGTGTGTGCCCCCACGCCCGCGGTTCCGGTTCAACCACAACACGTACGCAACAGGAGTCATTGTGGCTGTCAAGATCCGTCTCAAGCGCCTCGGCAAGATCCGAGCGCCCTACTACCGCATCGTCGTCGCCGACTCGCGCACCAAGCGCGACGGTCGTGTGATCGAGGAGATCGGCAAGTACCACCCCACCGAGGAGCCCTCGTTCATCGAGGTGCAGTCCGAGCGTGCGCAGTACTGGCTCAGCGTCGGTGCGCAGCCGACCGAGCAGGTCGCCGCGCTCCTCAAGCTGACCGGTGACTGGGCCAAGTTCAAGGGCGAGAAGGACACCGAGTCCAAGGTCAAGGTCCGCGAGCCGAAGCCGGCCTTCACGGTCGACAGCTCCAAGAAGGCCGTCCTCAAGCCCAAGTCGGAGAAGACGGCCCCCGCCGCTCCGGCCGCAGCCGAGACCGCCGACGAGACGACCGAGGCGTAGTCCTTGCTCGAATCCGCGCTGACGCACCTCGTCAAGGGGATCGTCGATCACCCTGACGACGTGCGCGTCGCCAGCTCCACCTCTGCGCGTGGCGAGGTCCTCGAGGTGCGTGTGCACCCCGAGGACCTCGGCCGCGTGATCGGTCGCGCCGGTCGCACTGCGAAGGCGCTCCGCACGCTCGTCACGGCCCTGGCCGACGGCAAGCGCGTGCGGGTCGACGTGGTGGACAGCGATTCCTAGGGAGACGACCCAGCTCCGGGTGGGTCGCATCACGAAGGCGCACGGGCTCAAGGGCGGCATCAAGCTCGAGCTCTACACCGACGACCCGGATCGTCGGTTCACGCCGGGAGCGGTCTTCACGCTCCAGGTCCCCGACGACTCTCCCTGGTCGGGGAAGACCATCGCGCTCGATGAGCTGCGCTGGTACAACTCGCACCCGGTCGCCTTCTTCGAGGGCATCGCCGACCGGAGTGCCGCCGAGACCCTCGCGCGCGCCATCCTCTGGGTCGAGCAGGACACCGAGGAAGAGACCGGCGAGGACGACGCCTGGTACGACCACCAGCTGGTCGGCCTGAAGGTGCTCCGCGACGGCGTGCAGGTCGGCACCGTCGCACGGGTCGACCACATGCCGGCCCAGGACCTGCTCGCGGTCGACACCGAGTCCCGCGGCGAGGTCCTCGTGCCCTTCGTCGCGGCGATCGTGCCCGCGGTCGACCTGGAGGCCGGCACCGTCACGGTGACGCCGCCGACGGGTCTGTTCGAGGACCCCGAGGACCTGAGCCGTCCCGAGACGGTGACGCCGGTTCCCGACGCGTCGGCTCCCGACACCGAGGACTGATCCGTGCGGATCGACATCGTCACGATCTTCCCGGAGTTCTTCGGGGTGCTCGACGTCTCCCTGCTCGGCAAGGCGCGGCAGGGCGGTCTGCTCGACCTCCACGTCCACGACCTGCGGTCCTGGACGACGGATCGACACCGCACGGTGGACGACACCCCGTACGGTGGCGGCGCCGGCATGGTCATGAAGCCCGAGCCGTGGGCCGAGGCACTGTCCTCGATCCTGCGCTCGGACGGCTCGTCGACCCTCGTCGTCCCGACGCCCGCGGGCACGCCGTTCCGCCAGACCATCGCCCGCTCGCTCGCCGAGCACGAGCACCTCGTCTTCGCCTGCGGGCGGTACGAGGGGATCGACGCCCGGGTGTTCGAGTGGGCCGCGACCCGCAGCACCGTCGTCGAGCTCTCGCTCGGGGACTACGTCTTGAACGGCGGTGAGGTCGCGGCGATGGCCATGATCGAAGCCGTCGGTCGGCTGGTCCCCGGTGTGGTCGGCAACCCCGAGTCCCTCGTCGAGGAGTCCCACGAGGACGGCCTGCTCGAGTACCCCTCGTACACGAAGCCGGCGTCGTGGCGTGGTCTCGACGTACCGGACGTCCTGCTCAGCGGGCACCACGGCCGGGTCGCCGCGTGGCGGCACGAGCAGCAGGTGGAGCGGACGCGACGCGTCCGACCGGACCTGCTGCCGGACTGAGCGGGTCGCGCACCGACCACGGACACCACGGGAGGCCCGTCACCAGCTGGTGACGGGCCTCCCGTGACGTGGGTGGTCCCGGGTCAGGCGTCGCGCTGGGCGCGACGGAGCGTCAGGACCTCGGGGCCCTGCTCGGTGACCGCGACCGTGTGCTCGACGTGTGCGGCGCGCGAGCCGTCGATGCTGCGGAGGGTCCAGCCGTCCTCGTCCTGGTAGAGCTCGTCCGTGCCCTGCATGAGCCAGGGTTCGATGGCGACGACCAGTCCGGGGCGGAGCTTCATGCCGCGGCCGGGACGCCCGTCGTTCGGGACGTGCGGGTCGCCGTGCATGGTGTGTCCGACGCCGTGGCCACCGAACTGCAGGTTCACGTCGTAGCCGGCACCGCGGGCGACCGAACCGATCGCGGCCGAGACGTCACCGAGCTTGTTGCCGGGTGCCGCCTGCGCGATGCCCGCGGCCAGGCACTGCTCGACGGTCGCGATGAGTCGCTGGTCCTCGTCGCGCGGAGTGCCGACCTGGACCGTGACGGCGGAGTCCGCCACCCAGCCGTCGACGCTCGCCGCGAAGTCCAGGCTGACCAGGTCGCCGTCCTGCAGGACCAGGTCGTACGGCAGACCGTGCAGGGCGGCGTCGTTCACCGAGGTGCAGAGGTTCTTGCCGAAGGGCGACTTGCCGAACGACGGGTGGTAGTCGACGTAGCAGCTCTCCGCCCCGCGCTCGGCGATCATGCGTGCGGCGACGCGGTCGAGGTCGAGCAGGTTCACGCCGACGTCGACGGTCTCGAGCAGGGCGTCCAGGACATCAGCGACGAAACGGCCGGCGACACGCAGTCCGTCGAGTTCGGCGGGGGTGCGGAGTTCGATCATGGGACCATCCTGCCGGTTGGCTGCAGTGCACTTGTTGTGGCATGATGATCGATCGTGCCCTGGCTGGACTCTGCCACGGGGGAGTCGCCGACACCGGGCACGTCTCGTTCTTTCCGAAATCGATCCGCGGCGACCCGTGTGCGTCCGCAGGAAGTGACACCATCATGCAGCTCCTCGACCACGTGACCGCCGGTGCCCTGCGCACCGACCACCCGGACTTCCGCCCCGGCGACACCGTCAAGGTCCACGTCAACATCGTCGAAGGCACGCGCTCGCGTATCCAGGTCTTCCAGGGTGTCGTCATCGGCCGCCAGGGCCACGGCATCGGCGAGACCTTCACGGTCCGCAAGGTGAGCTTCCAGGTCGGCGTCGAGCGCATGTTCCCCGTGCACTCCCCGATCATCGACCACGTCGAGATCGTCACCCGCGGTGACGTCCGTCGCGCGAAGCTCTACTACCTCCGCGAACTCCGCGGCAAGGCGGCCCGCCGCAAGATCAAGGAGAAGCGCGACAACTGATCGCCTTCACAGGGAGCACCGGGAAGCCGGTTCCTCTGCGAGCCCCTCGCCCATGTACGGTTGTGCATCGGCGGGGGGCTCGTTCGTTCCTGGAGTCCGTCGCCACCGGGGCAGAACCATCTCGGGAGCAGTGCCGGGAACAGGTCGACGAGAGCGGAAATGACGGACACGACAGAGGGTGGAGCCCGTCGGCCCCGGACGGCGAAGAAGCCGCGCAACGGGGTCCTGACCTTCCTGCGGGACCTCGTCATCATCTTCATCGCGGCCCTCCTGGTCTCCTTCCTGGTCAAGACGTTCCTGATCCGGTCGTTCTACATCCCGTCCGAGTCGATGCAGAACACGCTGCAGGTCAACGACCGCGTGATCGTCAACGAACTGGTCCCCGGGGCCGTCAAGTTGCAGCGCGGCGACGTCGTCGTGTTCAAGGACCCGGGCGGGTGGCTCACCGGAGAGACCCTGCCGAACGTCCAGCCGACGACCTCGATCGGCAAGGCGGCCGACTGGCTGCTCACGCAGGTCGGACTCGGCACCGGTGACAGCGACGACCACCTGATCAAGCGCGTCATCGGGCTGCCGGGGGACGAGGTCAAGTGCTGCAACGACCTCGGACAGATGTCCGTCAACGGGGTCCCGCTCACCGAGCCGTACCTCAAGCTGCCCGCGGGGGACACCCGTGCGTCCCAGACCGACTTCTCGGTCACCGTGCCGAAGGGCACCATCTGGGTGATGGGCGACAACCGCGACAACTCGCGCGACTCCCGGTACAACGGCGACACCCCGTCGAAGGGGTTCGTGCCACTGTCCGACGTCACCGGTCGGGCTTTCGTGATCTCGTGGCCGACCAACCGCTGGACCTGGCTCGACGACCACCCCGAGGTCTTCGCCGGCGTGGAGGAGCGGGACGAGTGAGCCCCGTCCGGCCCTCGCTCCGGCTCGAGAAGTCGCTCCTCGCCGCGGGACGGGTCACCGTCATCGGCGTCGACGAGGTCGGCCGCGGAGCGATCGCCGGTCCGGTCGGGGTCGGCGTCGCCGCCGTCACGCTCGACGTCCGACGGGTGCCGCAGGGACTCGCCGACTCCAAGCTGCTCAGCCAGGCCCGGCGTGAGGCGCTGGTCCCCGTGGTGACACGCTGGGCGCGGACCGCGGTCGGGATGGCGTCGGCCCAGGTCGTCGACGAGCAGGGCATCGTCGCCGCGCTCGGGCTGGCCGGAGCCAGTGCGATCGAGGCGCTCGTGCAGGACGGCGTCTCGCTCGAGGGTGCCGTGGTCGTCCTCGACGGGTCGTTCGACTGGCTCACCCGGGCGCTGCCGGCCGAACACCGGCCGCTCGACGTCCAGGTGCGTGTGAAGGCCGACCGTGACTGCGCTTCCGTCGCAGCGGCGTCCGTCGTGGCCAAGGTCGCGCGCGACGACCTGATGATCGCGGCCCACGACGATGCACCGCACTACGCGTGGGCCTCGAACAAGGGCTACGGGTCGACTGCGCACTACGACGCCATCCGTGCGGTCGGCCCGCACGAGCTGCACCGGAAGACCTGGCTGCACGCGGCGTCGAGTGTCGCGCTCGACGGGTTCGAGGAACTGGGCGCGGTCGGGGCCTGAGCGCGGTGGCGCTCCTGTCCCCACGGGAGCGAGTCGTGCGTGCTCGCGCGGTTCTGCACGGTCGGGCGGTCAGGAGGCCGCGGTCGCTCTAGACTGGGCGGGCCATGGATGACGAAGAATTCGACGACTACGACCGCGAGGTCGAACTGGCCCTGTACCGCGAGTACCGCGACGTCGTGGGGCAGTTCCGGTACGTGGTCGAGACCGAGCGGCGGTTCTACCTGGCGAACGAGGTCGAACTCGTCCGCCGTGACACCGAGCACGACTTCTACTTCGAATTGACGATGAACGACGTGTGGGTCTGGGACGTCTACCGTTCCGACCGCTTCGTGAAGTCGGTCCGGGTGTTGACGTTCAAGGACGTGAACGTCGAAGAACTCACTGCGCGTGAACTCGAACTCCCGAAGGAACTCGCACTCGACGAGTAGGGCTCGCCGGGGAATGTGACCGTTCGGCATTGTGCTGCGATACTCTGAGTTGCAATCCCGACTCTGAAGGAGTGAGAAATGGCGCAGAAGGTCACTGTCCAGCTCGTCGACGATCTCGACGATTCGCCGATCGCCGCTGGCGATGGCCGCACGGTCGAGTTCGCGTTCGACGGTTCGTCGTACGAGATCGACCTGTCGAACGACAACGTCGACAAGTTCCGGGACGCGATCTCGGACTACATCGCCGCGGCACGCAAGACCGCTGGTCGTCGCACCGGTTCGACGGGCAAGAGCCCGTCGGCCCCGAAGCGCGGGAACTCCGAGGAACTCGGCAAGATCCGCGAGTGGGCGAAGGAGAACGGGTACGAGGTCTCTTCTCGTGGTCGTATCTCGACGCAGGTGCAGGAAGCGTACGCAGCCGCGCACTGAGCATCCGACCGGCGTTCGGTCGCTGGTCTCGGCAGGAGCCGGACATTCCGTGAGGAATTGTCCGGCTTTTGTCATGATGCGTGAGATGTCCACGCATTCGTTCCTGCACAGGACGGTCGTTCCGCTCCTCTGTCCACAGATTTCCGCTACCGACTCGATCGATTCCTGACCCGGTTCATCGTTGGTCCATGACGAATCGTGCAGACCGACCGGATGCCGTCCGCTGCCGTCCCGGCCCTGATCCGCGCCGTGCGACGGGCAATGCCGGAGAAGACCACGCCGTGGAATGGCTCGAGCGCCACGGGTTCTCGATCATCGACCGGAACTGGCGATGTGCGCGCGGAGAAGTGGACATCGTTGCGCGAGAGGACGACACGATCGTCTTCATCGAGGTGAAGACCCGAACCGGGCAGAGCGCTGGACATCCGTTCGAGGCCGTGACGCCGCTCAAGCTCGCACGGATCCGACAGCTCGTCCCCGCGTGGTTCCACGCGCACCGCGACCAGACGGCGCGAGCGATCCGGATCGACTGCATCGCCGTGACCATGGTCGAGGACCACGTGGCGGTCGAACACGTCGAGGCACTCGGGTGAGCGACATCGGACGGACCTCAGCGGTCGCGCTGGTCGGGGTGCAGGGCAGCCTCGTCGAGGTGGAGGCGCACCTCACCAGCCAGCTGCCCGCGTTCAGCATCATCGGGCTGCCGGACACCTCGCTCGGGGAAGCCCGCGAACGAGTGCGGTCGGCAGCCGCGATGGCGGACTGCCCGCTTCCCTCACGGCGGATCACGGTGAACCTCACCCCGGCCAGCGTTCCGAAGCGCGGCTCCGGGTTCGACCTGGCGATCGCGATGGCCGTCCTCGCGGCCGCCGGTACCGCTCCGGGGGCCGATCGCCGTGTGGTCTACGTCGGGGAACTCGGACTGGACGGGCGGGTGCGACCAGTGCCGGGGATCATCCCGGTGGTCCTGGCCGCGCGCGCCGCCGGCATCGAACGTGTCGTACTGCCGGTGGGCAACCTCACCGAGGCGCGGGTCGTGCCGGACATCGCGCTCACCGCAGTGGACTCACTCCGCTCGGCAGCGATCGACGCGGGGGCCGACCTGCCGGCGGGCTTCACCGACCCCGTCCTGCCGCCACCAGTCCCGGACGACACGCTCCCGTCGCTGGAGCTCGCGGACGTGGTCGGCAACGCGGTCGGCGTGCGTGCTGTCATCGCCGCGGCGGCCGGCGGGCATCACGTGCTGCTGCTGGGACCGCCGGGCGCCGGCAAGACGATGCTCGCCGAACGGCTCCCGGCCCTGCTGCCCGACCTGGACCCGGACGCCGCGCTCGAGGTCGCTGCAGTCCGCTCCGTCGCCGGCCACGGAGAGCGCTCGTGGACACTGCGACCGCCGTGGGAGGCCCCGCACCACTCCGCCTCGGCCGCCGCCCTGATCGGCGGGGGGACCGGGCAGCTCCGGCCCGGTGCGGTGTCACGAGCCACCCGCGGCGTGCTGTTCCTCGACGAGGCCACCGAGTTCCCACGGCCCGTGCTCGACGCGCTCCGGCAGCCGCTCGAAGCCGGACGCATCACGGTCCACCGTGCAGGAGGGTCGGCGGAGTTCCCCGCGCGCTGCCAACTCGTGTTGGCCGCGAACCCGTGCCCGTGCGGCAACGCCGGGTCCACCGGCGGTGCAGCCTGCTCGTGCGTGCCGAGTGCGGTCCGCCGCTACCTGGGGCGGCTCTCCGGGCCGCTGCTCGACCGGATCGACATCCGCGTCGCGGTCCCGCGGGTGACGACCGGCATGCTCCGGGCCCACGACGGAGCGACGCCGACCACCACCGTCGCGCGAGGGGTCGTGCTCGACGCCCGGAGCCGGATGGGGGACCGGTTGCGGGGGACCGGCTGGACCCGGAACGCCGAGGTGACCGGGTCGTGGTTGCGCGAGGACGGCCGCGCGGCCCACGGTGCGACGGACCTGCTCGACCGGGGGCTCGACCTCGGGACGTTGACGATGCGGGGGTGGGACCGGGTGATGCGGCTGGCGTGGACGATGGCCGACCTCGACGGGGACGACCGCCCGGAGCGGCGGCATGTCGAACGGGCGCTGGCGTTGCGGACCGCGCTGTGAGCGGCGTTGCGGACTCGCGGTCGCAGCGGGATCCCCATGCCGCCCTCGACCGCCTCCGGGGCGCAGCGGGCCATCGGTCCGGCGAGCGCGAGGAGGTCCTCGCCCGTGTTGCATGGTCGACCGTCGTCGAACCGGGGGACGCCGATGCGGGACAGCTCGTCGCGCGACTCGGGGCCGGCCGGTCGATCCAGGCCGCCCTCGCTGCCCTCGACTCCGGGCCGGCAGCGTTGGCGGAGTTGCTGGTCGGTGCCGGTGCCGGTGCTGGTGCTGGTGCTTGCGCGGGTGTGGGTACCGGCACGGAGGCGGGAGCCCGGGGCTCCCTGGGCTCCGTGGGCTCCGTGGACCCCGCAGGCTCCGCGGGCTCCGCTGTCCGAGCCTGCGACGAAGACGAGGTCCGCGACCGGCTGGTCGAGTCGACGGCCGCGGCGCTCGTCCCGGCGATCGCCCGGTGGCGCCCACGGCTCCTGCGGCTCGACGTCGACGCCGTGCTGTCGGCAGCGTCCGCCATCGGGTGCGCGCTCGTCGTCCCCGGCGACCCGGACTGGCCCGCGGGCATCGACGACCTCGGACCGCACGCCCCACTCGTCCTCTGGCGACGCGGTGCACCGTGCACCGCCGGACGGCCCTCGGTGGCGGTCGTCGGGTCCCGGGCGAACACGATCCTCGGCGCCGAGGCAGCGGCCGAGATCACGTCCGCCGCGGCCGACGTCGGCTGCGTGATCGTGTCCGGAGGTGCCCACGGCATCGACGCCGTCGCACACCGGGTCGCGATGGCCGCCGGAGCGCCGACGGTCGCCGTGCTCGCCGGCGGGATCGACCAGCTCTACCCGGCCGCGAACACGGCGATGCTGCGAGCCGTCGCCGAGCACGGCGCCCTGCTCGCCGAGTGTCCGCCCGGGACCCGACCCTCGCGCTGGCGGTTCCTCGCCCGCAACCGGTTGATCGCGGCCCTCGCGACCACGACCGTGATCGTCGAGGCCGGAGCCCGGTCCGGCGCGCTCAACACCGCGAACCACGCCGGACAGCTCGGACGGCCGGTGTTCGCCGTGCCCGGCCCGTACTCGTCGCCCGCGTCGGTCGGATGTCACCGACTGATCGCGGACCGGCGGGCCGAGCTCGTGGTGCAGCCCCGCGACCCGGCGGAGACGGCAGTGCGCCTGTGCTCCGGGGAGCGGATCGTCGCTGGGGCGGAGGTCCCGATCGCGGGCGCGCGGATCGACCCGGAGGTGCTGCGCGTGGTCGACGCCCTCACTCCGCGTCGGCCGACACCGGTGGACGAGGTGGCTCGGCGGTCGGGGTTGTCCCTCGTCGACACCACGGACGCCCTCGCGCTGGCGGAGTTGCAGGGTCTGGTGCAGCACGGCCCCGGCGGATGGACGACGACGTGACACGGGGGCGGGACGGGTCGGGTGCGGGCGCGTCGATGCGCGAGCCCGCCCGGCACGCCTACCCTGGCGTCATGCGGGACACCGAGGGCGACCGGGAGCGACAGCGCGGCATGCTCGGCGACGTCGTCCGGGTGTTCCTGGACCACTGTCGGCACGGCCGGGGCCTCAGCGAGCAGACCGTCCGGGCGTACCGCGCCGACCTCGACGACCTCGTGGCGTTCGCCGCCGAGCGGCAGGTCGTCTCGGCGGCGGGTCTCACGCTCGAGGTCCTCCGCGACTGGCTCTGGGCAGCGACGGAGCGCGGCCTCGCGCGGTCGACGATCGCCCGACGCAGCGCCTCGGTCCGGGCCTTCACCCGATGGGCGAGCGAGACCGGAGTCCTGACGGTGGACCCGGGTGTCCGGCTCCGGGCTCCGAAGGGTGCCGCGCACCTGCCCCGGGTCGTCGCGCGGGACCAGGTGCGCTCGATGCTCGATGGCCTCACGGTCCGTGCCGCGGACGACGATCCGGCAGCGCTCCGCGACCGTGCCGTGGTCGAACTGCTCTACGCCGCCGGCATCCGGGTGAGCGAACTCGTGGGGCTCGACCTCGGGGACGTCGACCGGACCCGGCTGACCGTCCGCGTGCTCGGCAAGGGCGGCAAGGAGCGGGTCGTGCCGTTCGGTGTCCCGGCACACGACGCCCTCGAAGCGTGGCTCGACCGCGGACGCCCGGCACTCGCTGCAG
This sequence comes from Curtobacterium sp. MCPF17_047, assembly GCF_003234045.1. NCBI lineage: Bacteria > Bacillati > Actinomycetota > Actinomycetes > Micrococcales > Microbacteriaceae > Curtobacterium > Curtobacterium sp. MCPF17_047. The sequence continues at coordinate 61,085 of NZ_QKSF01000017.1, forward strand.
CGGCAGCCGGAGCCGTGGGAGCACCCGGAGCAGCGGGCGCAGTCGGAGCCGCACACGGTCCCGGTTCGGCGGGCACCGCCCTGTTCCTCGGCGACCGGGGCGCCCGACTCGGCACCCGGAGCGCCTACCGTGTCGTCGCCCGGCTCCTCGAGGCGCTGCCCGGCGAGGGCCCGAGCGGACCGCACACCTTCCGGCACACCGCGGCGACGCACCTGCTCGACGGGGGAGCGGACCTCCGCGCCGTGCAAGAGCTCCTCGGGCACGCGAGCCTCGGCACGACGCAGATCTACACCCACGTCTCGTCGGCCCGGCTCCGCGAGGTCTACCGCACCGCTCACCCCCGCGCCTGAGGGTCCGGCAGCAGCACCGGCCACGCGGGCCTCGGCAGCAGCGGCAACGGGTCGACGTACGCGCCGTCGACCCGGGCACCGAGATGCAGGCACGGCGTCGCCCGCGGGCAGTGTCCGGCACCGACCGTCCCGACTCGATCGCCCCGACGGACGGGCGTCCCCGCCGACACCGACGGCACGACCGGGTCGAGCGTGCTCACCAGCCCGCCGCCGTGGTCGATCGTGACGACCGTCCGTCCGCCGACCTGCCCGGCGAACGCCACCGTCCCGTCCGCTGGTGCCGTCACCAGGGTGCCGGGTGGGGCCGGGACGTCGAGCCCACGGTGGCCCGGCCCGTAGTCGGTGGCGGGAGCGTCCCACGGCCGGAGGACGACCCGGGTCGTTGTCGGCCACGTCCACGGTGCCGGTGACCGGGGGGCCGCGTGCTGCGCCGGGTCCGATGCGGCGGCGGTCCCGGCGACGAGCACCAGCAGGACGACCAGCACCGCTGTCACCAGCACCGCCAGCACCGCCAGTGCCGCCGGTAACGCCCTCCCCGGAAGCACCGGACCCGCCCGGACCCCCGTCCGCCATGCCGCGTCGCAC
>NZ_QKSF01000018.1:0-55744 GCF_003234045.1 Curtobacterium sp. MCPF17_047
GCGCTGCCGGGCCAGCCGCGCCGCCCGACGCCCCACGGCCCCGGCAGCGCGGCTGGCCCGGCAGCGCGGCTGGCCCGGCAGCGCGGCTGGCCCGGCAGCGCGGCTGGCCCGGCAGCGCGGCTGGCCCGGCAGTGCGGCTGGGTCCACGCACAACAGGAACCGGCCCGCACCACGACATCCCGTGGTGCGGGCCGGTTCCTGTTGTGCGGGTCCGGCTGGAGCCGCGCAAGCGCGCAGCGCCAAGCGCGCAGCGCAGCGCCGACCGCGCAGCGCCGCCCGGCGTCAGCCCAGCTTCTTCGCGAACTCGTCCGGCAGCCGCTGCAGCGCCCACTCGATCGCCGCGGTCGTCCCGAGCGAGAACGCAGTGGAGACGTCCGAGTCGTCGATCACGATGGAGTGCCCGGCCTCGACCGACGGCACCTTCTGGAACAGCGGGTCCGAACTCGCCTTCGACGCGTCGACGTAGATCGGCAGCACGACGGTCAGGTCGGCGTCGAGCAGGTCGAGGTTCTCGTTCGACAGTGAGACCGAGAACTCCTTGCCGGCGGCCTCGTCGATCGCCTTCGGGATCGTGAAGCCGAGGTTCTGCATGAACGTCGCACGGCTGTCGCGGGAGGCGTAGACGCCGAAGCCCTCGGACGTGTACGCGCCGATCGCGGCGGTCTTCCCGTCGAACTCGGGGTGCGCCTTGCGCGCTGCCGCGTAGGAGTCGTCGAGGTCGCTGAGGAGCTTCTTGCCCTCGGTCTCCTTGCCGAGCGCCTTCGAGATCATGTCGACCTGCTCCGTCGTGGAAGCCAGGTAGTTCTCGCCGCCCTTCGGGATCGCGACGGTCGGGGCGATGGCGGACAGCTTGTCGTAGCGGTCCTTGTCCCCCGAGGACTTCACGTCGAGGATCACGTCGGGCTTGAGCTTGAGGATCTCCTCGTAGCTGGGCTCGAGCGTGTTGATGATCTTCGGCGCCTTGTCGTACGCACCCTTCAGCCAGGGGCCCACGCCCTCGCCACCGAAGGCGAGCCAGTCGCTGGCCCCGACAGGCTGCACGCCGAGTTCGAGCGCCGTCTCGGCGTCTCCCCAGCCGAGGGCGACGACGCGCTTGGGCGCTGAGTCGATCGTCGTGGTGCCGAGACCGGTGGAGATGGACACCGGGAACGCACCGTCGGACGAACCGGCGGAGGACGACGAGGACGAGGGGCTCGACGAGGAGCAGCCGGCCAGGACGAGCGAGGCCGCGACGACGGCACCGGCCGCGGCGAGCACGCGCCCGAGGCGACGCTTGGGGAGGGAGGTACGGATCACGAAGGGTAGCCTAACCTAAGCGCTCCTCCCCCGGGAGGCTCGTGTGACGCCCGTGGATAGGCTGCGCCCGTGGCCATGACCTTCCCCGACGCCGACCGCACCGAACTCGCCGTGCTCGGCTCCCCGATCGCGCACTCGCTCTCCCCCACGCTGCACGCTGCGGCCTACGACGTGCTCGGGCTGCCGTTCTCGTACGGGAGGCACGAGGTCGCCTCCGGTGGGCTTGCCGCGTTCGTCTCGGGGCTCGGTCCGGAGTGGCGCGGCCTCAGCCTGACGATGCCGTTGAAGCGCGAGGTGCTGCCCCTGCTCGACCGGACGACCCCGCTCGTCGACGAGCTCGGCGTCGCGAACACGGTCGCGTTCCGTCGCGAGGGTCCGTCCATCGTGCTGGCGGGAGCGAACACCGACGTCGCCGGCATCGTCCGCCCGGTCGCCGCGCTCGGGCACGTGCCGGGAGAGGCGACGATCCTCGGCGGCGGAGCGACGGCGGCGAGCGCCCTCACCGCGTCACTCCGGCTCGGGGCGAACCTGGTGCGGGTGTTCCTGCGCGACACCGGCAAGGCGGGTGACCTGGTGCTGCTCGCGGCCCGACTCGGGGTGACGCTCGAGGTGCACGACCTGCAGGACCTCGCCACGGCGGACCCGATGGGCTTCGTGGTGTCGACCCTGCCGGGAGGCGCGGCGGACGAACTACCCCTCGTGCCGTCCGGGCCGGACGCGGTGCTGTTCGACGTGGCGTACGAGCCGTGGCCGACCCGGGCCTCGACGGCGTGGACGGCCGCGGGTGGTCGGGTGCTGAACGGCCTCGACATGCTCAGCGAGCAGGCGATCGGGCAGATCCGCTTCTTCCTGACCGGGGACGAGGACGAGCTGCTGCCGGACGAGGCCGAGGTCCGCCGAGCGATGCGCGCTGCCGTGGGCCTGCCGGAGACGATCGGCTGACGGGGGACCCGGGGCTCGGCGCTGCCGAGACGGGCCCGTCTGCACGCGACGCCGCCGATCAGCTGAGACGCCGCCGACCTCGGAGGCGTCTCGGGCACTCGGCGGCGTCGCGCACAGACGCTGGCGTCTCACACGCACAAGTGGGAGCCAGCGAAGGTCAGACCACGACACCGTCGACGTAGTACCAGTGCCCGCCCTCGCGGACGAAGTCGCTCGTCTCCTCGAGCGTTCCGCGCTCAGTGTCGGAGCGCCACCACGCACGGAACGTGACGGTGCCCGCGGAGTCGAACGGGCCTCCCGACCGGGTGGCGACGATGTCGAGCCGCGTCCAGCGCTGCCCGGGGTCCAGGTCGACCGACGCTGGCCGGGTACGTGGGTGCCAGCTGCGCAGCAGGTACTCGGGCAGGCCGAGCGCGAAGGCCGAGAACCGCGACCGCATCAGCCGCTCGGCGGTCGGTGCAGGTGCGCCGGCGTGGAGCGGTCCGCAGCACTCGTCGTAGGGGTTGCCGCTCAGGCAGGGGCAGCGGTCGGTTGGCACCGCACCAGCCTAGGCAGCCCCAGCCCGCCGCCGCACGGCCTCAGGACGCCCCCGTGTGCGCGAGACGCCCCCGTCTGCGCGAGACGCCGCTCAGCACGTGAGACGCCGCCGGGTACGGAGGCGTCTCGGCATCAGCACGGCGTCTCGACCAGACGCCGGCGTCTCGACCAGACGCCGACATCTCACCTCCACCCGCAGACGCCCGCACCCCCGACGCAGCAGGACCTAGTCGACGAGCGACAGCGTCACCGTGATGTTGCCCCGCGTGGCGTTCGAGTACGGGCAGATGGTGTGCGCGAGTTCGACCAGCCGCTGTCGCTCCGGGCCGGCGACGCTCGGCGCGTAGACGTCGAGCTCCACCGCCAGGCCGAACCCGCCCGAGCCGTTGCCGCCGATGCTGACCTCGGCGGAGACCTCGGCGCCGGTGGTGTCCAGCGTCAGCTCGCGGCCGGCGGCGTGCAGGGCGCCGAGGAAGCAGGCCGCGTACCCGGCGGCGAAGAGCTGCTCGGGGTTGGTGCCCTCGCCGCTGCCGCCCATCTCCTTCGGCGGTCGGGTGTCGAGGTCGATGCGGTCGTCCTCGGTGCGGACGTGTCCGTCGCGGCCGCCTCCGGTGGCGTGGGCGGCTGCGGTGTAGACGATGTCGAGACTCATCCGACCAGATCACCGGGAGTGGCTGGACGCTCGCTGGGGAGGCCCGGGGGTGGGCTGTTCACCGGCTCGGCCCGCGCACAGCGCCGGGCGTGTCCGGGCTCCTCGCAGGCGAGGGCCCCGCACCCGCGAGGGCCCCGCACCTGCGAGGGCCCCGCGACCGGGTTCAGCCGATGAAGGTGTCGACGAGCGCGGTGGCGTCCTCGACCACCGAGCGCTGCCACTGCTGCCGGGTCTTCCGGATGCGGGTGACGACCAGGCCGTGCAGGGAGATCCAGAGCAGGTCGGCCTGCAACCGCTCGTCCCGATCGCCAGCAGGCAAGCCGACGAGGAGGGCATCGAGGCGGCTCTGTAGTCGGTCGATCCCGGACTCGATCGTCACCGGGTCCTCCAGCAGATCACGTCCCTCGAACAGCAGCTGGTACGCGCCGGGGTTCGCGACCGCCCACGTCACGTACGCGCTCGCGGTGGTCCGCAGGGCAGCGGCGCGATCGTCGTCGGTCGAGGCGCTCGCGCCTGCGGCCTCGATCGCCGTTGTGAGCGCGGTGAGGCTCTGGGTGGCCACGGCGATGAGCAGCGCCTGCTGGGACGGGAAGTGCCGGTACACGGCGGTCGCTGACACCCCGCACGCACGCGCGGTCTCGCGCAGTGACGGTGGGGTGACGGCCAGGCGCTGCGACAACAGGTCCGTCGCGGCCGCGAGGAGGTCGTCACGCAGCTGGTCGCCCGTGCGGGTGCGCGACGTGTTCGTCATGGAGCAACTGTTGCACGAGCGCGCGGTTGACACCCGTCAACCAGCCGCCTAGGTTTACACCTGTCAACCAGAAGGAGCAGGCATGGACCACACCGACACGACCGCGCTCGTCACCGGCGCGAGTTCCGGCATCGGACGGGAGTTCGCCCGCGCCCTGGCCGCGCGCGGAGCCGACCTGGTGCTGGTCGCGCGCCGAGCCGACGTCCTCGAGGAGCTGGCACAGTCGCTCCGATCGGACCACGGACGGGTGGTGACGGTCGTGCCGCTCGACCTCGCGCAGCCGGCGAGCGGCACGCGTCTGCTCACCGAACTCGACCGACTCGGCGTCCGCGTGGACACGGTGGTGAACTGCGCCGGCATCGGTCTGACCCGTGACTTCGTGGACAGCACGCCGTCTGAACTCGGGGACCAGCTCGCCGTCAACATCGACGCCGTCGTCGACGTGTGCCGCGCGTTCCTCCCGCGGCTCGTGTCCTCCAGTCGGGGCGTGCTCCTCAACGTCGCGAGTCTCACGGCCTACATGCCGACGCCGGGGATGGCGGTCTACGCAGCCTCGAAGGCCTTCGTCCTGCGGTTCACCGAGGCGCTGGCGTACGAGTTGCGCGACTCCGGGGTCACCGTCATGGCCTTCTCGCCCGGTCCGACGAAGACCGAGTTCTACCGGAACTCCGGCACGGACGAGGGCCGGGTGCGGTTCGAGACGCCCGAGCAGGTCGTTGCTGCGGCGTTCCGAGCCCTCGACAAGCCGACGCCCCCGGTCAGTGCCGTGTCGGGCAGTGCGAACACGCGGACCAGCCGCATCGCGCCACTGCTGCCGAGGCGGACGGTCCTGCGCCTGGCCGACTCTTCCCCGAGGACGACGGCCTGACCTCGTCACCGCACCAGGGAGATCAGCCGGGAGGCACGACCGGCCCGGGCGCGCGAGGACCGTCCCACGGTCATCCGACGGGCACGAGCCATCCGCAGCGCGAGCGGGTAGACATGGCACGTGTTCAGACTGGGGTGGCAGGTGTTGCGTGCGCGGTTCCGTGAGGACGTGTCGCTGGAGCGCTTCCGCCGGGCGGTGACGTTCGGGCTCGTCGTCGGCGTCGTGGCAGCGACGGTGCTCGGGGTGACCGCAGCACAGACGGGATGGGCCGGCGCGGGGACGGCGCGCTCCACCGTGGTCGTCGTGTCCACCGCACTGGCAGCCGGGTTGCTGACGATGTCCTGCTTCCCCGTGAAGCAGACCGCTGACCCGCCGGCCACCATCAACGGCAGGCAGGTGCGTCCGGACACGATGCGTGTTGCGCGCGACTCCGTCCAGCGGTACCTGCGTCGAAGCATGCCGCAGGTGCTCCCCGAGGACCGCGACGCCGTGCTGCAGGACACGGCCCTGATGCGACGGACCCTGGTGGTCGACGTCGTCCGCGCGAGCCCCGGACTGATCGGCGTCGCACTGCTCGCGATCACGGGGCTGGTCGCGAGCGACGGGCACGGGCTGAACTTCATCCTCGTCGCCGGGTACACCTCGCTCATCCCGACGTACGTCACCCGCCTCGGACGAGCGGAGCGGGCTCACCGGGCCGCTACTGCCCTCCCGCCGTCCGAGCTCAGGTCGACCACCCCGACCGGCCGCAACCGCTTCCCGTCGGGCTCGAAGGTCGGCCTCCCCGACAACTGACCGGACGGCGAGCACCTGCCACGGCAGCCACCTGCCACGGCAGGATGAGCCGTGGACACCCGAGCACTCTTCGCCGCGACCGCCCAGTCGTTCGTGGACCTCGTCACCGCGCTGCCCTCCCCCGTGGCGGATCCGGCCCTCTGGTCATCCCCCGCGCTCGGGGTCTGGGACCTCCGGGCGCTCGTCGGGCACACGAACCGTGCCCTCGTGACGGTGTCGACGTACGCCGCCACCACGATCGAGCAGGACGCCGATCCGACCACGTCCACGTCCACGTCCGGAACGGTCCTCGACGACGCGGCCGAGTACCTCCAGGCTGCGACCCGCACGGCGACCGACCCGGACGAGGTCGCTGCCCGCGGTGTCGCCGCCGGCGCAGCACTCGGCACCGATCCGGAGGCCGCGGTGACGGCCGCTCGCGACCAGGCCCTGGCTGTCCTCGCGGCGGTCCCGTCGGGCACCCGCATCTCGGTGGTCGGCGGTCTGCTCCTGCCGGTCGAGGAGTACCTGCGCACCCGCATCATCGAGTTGGTCGTGCACGGCGGCGACGTCGCACGCGCCGCGACGGCAGCCGGTGCTCCCGTCTCGGCCTCCCCGCCGGTGGAGGCGGTGGTCGCCGCCACCCTGCTGCTCGCCGAGGTCGGGGCGCGCCGTGGGGACGGCCCGCTGCTGCTCGCCGCCCTGACCGGTCGGGGTTCCCTGCCGGCCGCCTACTCCGTGCTCTGAGCGTCGGCACCGACGACGACCGCAGCACCGGCGACGGCCCGCGCGATCCGATCGACGGCGTCGTCGACGACGGCTCGGCGGGCCACGTCGTCGTCCTGTTCGGACTCGTACACGAACACCGTCGCTCCACGGACCGCCCCGCAGTAGTCGACGATCCCGTGCTCGATCTGCGTCCGGATCGCCTGCTCGTAGCCGTGCCGCTCGTACGTCCCGGCAGCGTCACCGGCGACCGGCAGCAGGTGCACGGTGAGCCGCCCGAGGTTCCGGCGCGTCCCACCTGCCGGGTCGACGTCGAACGCCCAACCGTCGACGAAGACGCGGTCGACCCAGCCCTTCAGGAGCGCCGGCATCGACCACCAGTAGACGGGGAACACCAGCACGAGGTGGTCGCTGGCGTCGAGCCGCCGCTGCTCGCGGACGACGTCGTCGGGGAGCGCACCGGTGCCGCGGTAGGCGTCCCGGTCCGCCGGACGGAACCGCGGGTCGAACCCCTCGGCAGCGAGGTCGACCAGCTCGACCTCGCCGGGGTGCAGGGCGTCCTGCAGCTGTCGGGCGATGCCCGCGGTGAGCGAGTCCGGATCGGGGTGGGCCGTGACGATGAGGGTCTGCACGGCCGTCAGTCAAGCGGACCAGGCTGAGCCCGTACCGACGTCGGCGGCTCCGTGCACACTGGTCGCATGTGTGGCCGCTTCGTCGTCTCCGACACCACCGCTGACCTGCTCCCCGAACTCGTCGGCGAGCTCGCCGCGCGCACCGAGCACGTCGACGAGGACACGGGCGAGGTCCACGCCGGCCTCGCGCCGAGCTGGAACGTCGCGCCGACCGACCCCGTGTACGCGGTCCGGCAGCGGCACGGGCAGCGCGAACTCCCCCAGATCAGCTGGGGCTTCGTGCCGAGCTGGGCGAAGGACTTCCAGAAGCAGCGACCGAAGCCGATCAACGCGCGCATCGAGACCGTGGCGACGAGCGGCATGTTCAAGCGTGCGTTCGCGACCAACCGGTGCATCGTCCCCGCCCAGGGCTACTACGAGTGGGTGGTCCGCGAGGACGGCAAGGAGCCGCACTTCGTCCACGAGCCCGGCGGCGCGCTCGCGATGGCCGGTGTCGTCAGCGCCTGGCCCGACCCCACGAAGCCCGAGGACGACCCGGACAAGTGGCGGCTGTCGCTCGCGATCATCACCCGTGACGCCCACGTCGCTCCGGGCGAGGTGCACGACCGGATGCCGGCGTTCCTCACGCCCGACGGGTACGACGCCTGGCTCGGCGACGGCGCCGGTACGGGTGACCTGCTCGCCCTGCTCGACCGTGAGTCGCTGGAGGTCGCGGCGGGCCTCGAGCAGTACGAGGTCGCCCGGACGGTCAACAGCGTGCGGAACGACGGGCCGCACCTCATCGAGCCGCTGTTCTGATCGCCCGGCCCTTCCCGAGGATCGAGCCCGCCGTCACCGCGTCGTGAGACCGCTGAGGTAGGCGGTGAGCACGCGACGGGAGTCGACCGGGCCGACGTGCGCGATGCGGTAGAGCAGGAGCGCGTCGACCAGGCCGACGAAGTCGACCGCGGCCGCAGAGACGTCGGGTACCCCCAACGCATCGAGCACCTGCTCTGCGGTGGCGATGAGTGCGGCTCGGACCGGGTCCGCCGCCGTCAGGGGCGTCCGGAGCAGATCGTCCGGCCGGAGTTCCGCGAGCAACGCGAGCCGCGCCGCCTGGGCATCGTGCTCTCGCGCCAGCGTCTCGAGGAACGCCTCCGCGATGCCGGTCGCGGCCTCGACGTCGAGGACGGGAGGCACGGCCACGGCTTGGAGCGCGGTCGCGAGCCGTTCGGAGATCCGAGCGACCACGAGGGCCGTGAGATCGTTCCGGCTGCGCGCGTAGTACGAGGTCGATCCTGCGGGGACACCGGCCTCGGCGTCGACCGCCCGGTGCGTCAGCGCGCGCAGGCCGTCACGGGCGACCAGCCGGAGACCGGCGTCTGCCAGGGACTTCCGCCGCTCGGACACCCGTTGATCGTAGTATCCTCTACATCTGTAGAGACACGAGGGGGACGGCATGCGAGTTGCAGTGGTGGGTGGGGGCGCTTCCGGGGGAGCGATCGAACAGGCGCTGCGGGCACGAGGGTGCGACGTGACGCAGCATTCGCGAGCCACCGGTTTCGACGTGCTCCGCGATGACGCCACGAGGCGACTGGCCGGGACCGACGTCGTCATCGAGGCGACCGGCGTGTTCACCACGAGCAGGAGACGCGCCACCGACTTCTTCGGCCGATCAACACGAGCGATCGCTGCAGCCGCGACGGAACTCCAGGCGCACCACGTGCTCTTGTCAATCGTCAACTGCACGCTGCCCGCGGTGCAGGGCTACGGGTACTTCGCCGGCAAGACCGCCCAGGAGCAGATCGCCCGGGACGTCAGTCCGCGACTCACGATCGTTCGGTCGACACAGTGGTTCGAGTTCGCGCGACAGAATCTCGAGCGCATGCGGGTCGGACCGCTCGCGCTGGTGCCCGGCATGACGATCGCCCCGATCGCGCTCGGCAGCGTCGCAGCGACCATCGCCGACGTCGCCACCGGTGTCCGCACCGACTCGGAGGTCGAAGTCACGGGTCCGGAGAGGATGACACTCTGGGAGATGACCCGGTCGCTGCCCGCCCCGGGCGTGGTCCCGATCCCGTTGCCGATCCCCGGCGCGATGGGGCGGGCCTTCCGGGACGGAGCGCTGGTCCCAGCCGCAGGCACCGAGGTGATCGGTCCGCGGTTCACCGACTGGCTGGACGATCAGGAGGGAACGGGCTCTGCAGCACGATGAGGCGACGCGCCCCTGTCTACGGACGGCTGGTGACATCGTGTTCGCGATGTGTGCGGGGATCTGCGTGGCGTTCGGTGTCGTCGTGGCACCGGCAGCATCGGGATCTGTCTGGATCCCGGTCCTCATCGAGCTCGCGCTGATCGTGACGCTCGTCCAGGTCCGACGGCAGCGGAACCGTCGCGCCGGATGACCTCGCGACCCCGGTCGACGCTCTGCCCGGTGCCCCGTTGCTTCGGTACCGTGCTCGGGTGTCGTCCCTGAGCCTCCCGGTGTTCTCCTGCAGCCTCGATCCCGCGAGCGTGAGCCGCCGGCTCGCCGACCAGACTGCCGATGCCATCACCCGCCGCGGCCACCGGGCCACGGTCATCGACCTGGCGGCCCTGTCGCTGTCGCCGTTCGACAACGACCGCGTGTTCGACAGCGACGCGTTCGGCGAGGTGCACCGCATCATCGACGAAGCGGACGGCGTCGTCCTCGCCTTCCCGATCTACAACTGGTCGCCGTCGTCGACGGTGAAGTCACTCATCGAGTCCACCGGCGCGACCGGCGCAGGTCGGCGAGCGGCATGGTTCGACAAGGTCGTCACGTTCGTCTGCGCTGCCGGTCTGCCGCACAGCACCATGGCGACCGGACCACTCGCGCAGTCGCTGATGCTCGACTTCAAGTGCATCGTGAACCCGTACACGGCGTACTTCTCCGAGCGGGACTGGGAGGGCGACCAGCTCCGGCCGGACCGGGCAGATCGTCTCGACAAGACCATGTCGGTGCACGTCGAACTCGCGCAACTGCTGCAGGGCAGGACGTACTCGTCGGACTGGGAGGTCTGACGTCCGTTCTGCGATCAGCAGGCCGCACTGGCCTCTCCGACACGCTTGCCACGACTCCCCCGCCCCGCCATCATGGCGATGTACCGCGGTGCCGAGGCTGATCGTCGAAGCCCAGGCCGACTTGTCTGCCGACTGACAGCTCGCACCGCGTCGGAGGCATCGTCCATGGCGACTGCGCATGCTCCTTCGTCGTTGCTCCTCGGAGCCATCCGCTCGGCACGCTCCCGCTACGGTGGCGTCCTCCGCCGCCCAGGCGCGCTCGGGTTCTTCCTGCCGGCGGCGCTCGCCCGCCTCGGCGTCGCGATGACCGGGCTCGGCCTGCTGTTCTCGGTCCAGCACACGTCGGGGTCCTTCGCCCTCGCCGGCGCCGCGACGGGCTCGTTCGCCGTCGCCGAAGCAGCGGTGGGACCACAGGTCGCCCGCCTCGTGGACCGGTGGGGGCAGACGGTGACGGTACCGGCGGTCACCGTCGTCCACGTCGTGGCGATCATCGCCGCGGTCCTCCTCGCCGGATCGGCTCCGGTCGCGGTCACGCTGGCGACGGTGGTCGTCGCGGGTGCAGCGATGCCCCAACCCGGTGCGCTGTCGGCAGCACGGTGGGCGGGCCTCCTGGCCGAACCGACGGCACTCCGCGTCGCGTTCTCGCTCGAGGCGACCGTCAACGACGTCGCGTTCCTGGTCGGGCCGGTCCTCGCGACGCTCGCGAGTTCCCTCCTGCTCCCCTGGGCCGGGTCGGCCGCAGCGGCGATGCTCGTCGCGGTCGGCTGCGTCGTGGTGTCGCTGCAGCGGAGCACAGCCCCGCGACCGCACGGGCCGCGGGTGTCCGACGCCCGGGAGCCGTCGCCCGTACTCGCCGTGCCGGGCTTCCGTTGGACACTCGGCGTGAACCTCGGGCTGGGCTGCTTCTTCGGCGCCGTTCCACTCCTCGTCACGGCCGTCGCCGCCGACCGGGGCCTGCAAACCGTCACCGGGGTGGTGCTCGCCCTGTCCAGTGCGGCGAGCATCGTGGCGGGGCTCGCCTACGGCGCACTCCGGACGAGTCCGCGGCCACAGGCCGTCCAGCTGATGGCGTCGATCGTGCTCTGCGGGGCAGCGCTCATCGGTGCCGCGTGGCCGACGCTGGCCGGACTGGCGGTGATGTTGCTCGTCGGCGGGACGGCGATCGCACCGCTCGTCGCGTCGTCGTCACAGATCGTGCAGGCGACGGTTCCGGCTGCGTCGCTGACGCAGGGGTTCACGTGGATCAACTCCGCATCGGCGGCCGGCATCGCCTTCGGCGCTGCGCTCACGGGCATCCTCGTCGCACGCTCCGGAGCGGGAAGCGCGGCGATCGGTCTCGTCAGCCTCGTCCTGATCGCGGTGGCGTCCGCCGTCCTGGCAGCACGCCGCTGACGCGACGTGGCGGCGACGAGCACCGGTCGGGAGGCGCGGCGACCGTCCGTCAGACGAGGTCACGTCGGTAGTACACCAACGCCGCACGGCGCTCGACCTCGACGAAGCCGTTCGTCTCCAGGACCCGCCGGGAAGCGAGGTTTGCGATCGCGGTGTCCGCCATGGCCGCCCGTGCTCCGTTGTCCGCCGCGTGCCGGAGGGCCAGCTCGACGGCCTCGGTCGCGAGCCCTGCGCCGCGGGCCGACGGTACGAGCCCGTACCCGAACTCCACGGTCCCGGTTCCGTCCGGTGGGCCGAAGAACCCGATGCCGCCGACGGCCAGGTTGTCTGACTGCCGGCGGATCAGGTACATGGTGAAGACCGGTTCGGTACCCGACGCGGCGGCGAGTGACCGCAGCGGATCGAGCTCGTCCGCGAACGGGTAATCGGGATGCCAGTCGTCGCCCGGCTGCTCGTCACGGGCGACGATGCGGCGCGCGAGCTCCGGCGAGATGACTTCGAGCACGGTTCGACCACCGACGAGTACCACACCCCGACACTACTGTCGTCGGATGCGCTGCACGTTCCTCACCCACCCCGAGGTCGTCGTGGACCCCGCCGTGCCGATCGAGGACTGGGGCCTGTCACCGCAAGGAGCTGCTCGCGCCGGACGTGCCGCTTCCGTCCTGCCCCGGCCGGAGCGTCTGGTCAGCAGTGCCGAGCGGAAGGCACTCGACACGGCCGCGGTCCTCGCGAGGTCGTGGCAGCTCGACGCCGAGATCGACGCGCGACTGGGCGAGATGGACCGCAGCGCCACGGGCTACCTCGACCCTCAGGAGTTCGAGCCGACCGTCGACGCGTTCTTCGCCCGATCACTCGAGTCGGTGCGGGGATGGGAACGTGCCGTCGATGCGCAGCGCCGGGTCGAGCACGCGGTCCGCCAGCTCGTCGCCGAGACGCCGGAGCGTTCGATCGTGTTCGTCGCGCACGGCGGGGTCGGGGCGCTCCTGCTGGCGAGCCTCACCCAGGTCCCGATCACCCGCGAGCTCGACCAGCCCGGCGTGGGCAGCCTGTTCCGGTTCGACCCGACGCGCTGGGAGGCGCTGTCCACCTGGCAACGGATCGCCTGACACGACGGCTCACCTGACACGACGGCTCGAACGGCGAAGAACCCGTCAGGGACTCGACAGCAAGCCGGGCAGCAGGCCCAACCCGAGCACCATCGGCCCGAGCACGACGACGAACACGCCGACCGCCACCACCACCGCTCCGACCCCCGACACGATCGCGGTGAGCAGTCCGAGGAGCCCCACGAGTCCGACTGCCCGACGGGCGTCCCCACCGCCCGCCACCGCGGTCGTCGCGCTCGAGAACAGGGCGCTCATCGGGTCGTCAGCCATGGCCGCAGCGTAGCCCGGCTGCCCGGGGGTCAACCCCACCCGCATCCGGGAGGTGGCCGCATTCTCCGGCCGGACGGCCGCCGAGACGATGGACACATGACCTCGACGCAGCACCCCACCACGAACGACACCACGCAGCCCACCACCCGTTCCGAGCGTTCGGCCCTGACCTCCGCGGTCGGCGTCCTCGGCATGGGCGTCATCGTCCTGGCCCTCGCCGGCTGCAGTGTCGTCAAGCCCTACCTGCCCGAACAGCAGGAGCACTACGACGCCTACGCCGACGCCCCCTCGAAGGCGAACTCGGAGGACCTCGCCTGGTTCATGCCGAAGTGGGTGCCGGCGGATGCGGAGGACATCGACGTCCGGCTCGACACGAGCAAGCCGGGCTACGTGATCGGCTTCACCTCGGCCGACGGCGTCGATACGAGCGCCTGCGAACCGGTCGACGGTGCGAAGGGCGGCCCGGCGATGACCGCGGGGTTCCTGCCGGAGAAGCTGCCGACCTCCTCGCTCGTCACCTGCGGCGACGGGCGCCTCACGACCGAGATCGACGGTCGCTGGTACGGCTGGACCCCGGTCGAGCCGCTGCCGTCCGAGGGGAACAGCACCCTCCGCACCGACTGACCGGCGGCACCGCACCCGTTGCGGACGGACGGGAGGCCCGTGCTGCCCGTGAAGGCGAGCTGCGCCACGTGGGCGACGGCCGCGACCCCGACCGGGTAGGTGACGGTGATCGTCGCCGTGACGACCTGTCCGGCGCTGTCCTGCACGGTGTAGTCGATCGCCTCGGTGCCGTGGAACCCGCGCGCCGGCGTGAAGGTGACGACCCCGTCCTCGGCGTGCCAGGTGCCCGCGCCGCGGACGGTGACCCGGTCGGTCATGTGCCCGGTGTCGGGGTCGACCAGGTGCAGCGTGTCGGTGTCGAAGGTGGCGCCACCGGTGGGGCTGTCGTTGTCGAGCGGCTCGACGGTGACGGTGCGCCCGGTGCGGCCGGTGCCCCGGTCGTCGGTGGCGACGGCCTTCGCGACGATCGTGATGGTCGCGGTCGCACGGGTGGACTGCCCGGAGGCGTCGGTCACCGTGTAGTCGAACGTGTCGCGTCCGGTGAACCCGGCGACCGGCGTGTAGACGTACGAGCCGTCCGCCTGCACCCGGACGGTGCCGTGTGCCGCCTTCCGGGCGAGGCTCGTGGTGAGCCCGGTGCCGGAGTCGTTGCGGAGCAGCCCGTGGCGGGCGTCCACGGCGAGCGCCGTCCCGGCGATCGTGCGACCGGAGTCGTCCGTCGCGGTGATGCCGACCGTGACGGTGACGGTGGTGTCGACGGTCTGCCCGCTGGCGTCGCGAGCCGTGTACGGCACGGTGTCGGTGCCGGAGAACCCGACGGCCGGCGTGTAGACGAACGTGCCGTCGGCGGCGATGGTGGCGGTGCCGTGCGCGGCCGTCCCGACGGAGACGACGGTCATCGCCGTGCCGCGGTCGTTGCCGAGCACGCCCGGGCCGCGGACGGTGACCGCGGCACCCGCGGTGGTGCGGGCGGTGTCGGCGGTCGCGGTCGGGGTGACGTCGATCGCGACCAGGGCGACGGCGGTGTTCTCCTCGGCGTCGTGGGCCGTGTAGGTGAACCAGTCGCGGCCGGACCAGTTCGCGGACGGGGAGTAGACGTACGCCCCGTCCTTCGCGAGCCGGAGCGTGCCGTGCTGCGGGTGGACGTCGACCGAGGCCCACAGTCCGGTGCCGGAGTCGTCGGCCAGGACACCGTGGGCGCGGGCCATGCGGACGACGCCGTTGGTCTTCGTGGTGCTCCAGTCGTCGACCGCGACGGCGCCGACCAGGACGGTGACGGTGGCCGTCGTCGTCTGCCTGGAGGCGTCGGTCACCGTGTAGGTGAAGCGGTCGGTCCCGGAGAACCCGGCGGCCGGCGTGTAGACGAGCCCACCGTCGGTGTCGACGGTGACGGTCCCGTGCCTGGCGTGGCCGTGTCCGGTGACGGTGAGGCCTGTGCCGGAGTCGTTCCCGGTGAGGGCGGTGCCGGCGATGACCAACGGGGTCCCCCCGGCGGTGCGCAGGACGTTGCCCGTGGCCGTCGGGGTGACCGTGACGGTGACGGATGCCGAGGCGGTGCCGCCCGTGGGGTCGACCACTGTGTACCGGAAGGCGTCGGTGCCGGAGTACCCGGCGGCGGGGACGTACGTGACGGTCCCGCCTCCGGTGACGCTCACCGTTCCGTGTGCGGCCGTGCCGACTCCGCTGACGCGCAGGCTGGTGCCGGAGTCGTTCGCGGTGACGGCGACGGCGACCGGTGCGTCGGCCGTCGTGGTGGTGGTGTCGTCGACGGCCTTCGGGGCGACGGTGATCGTCACGGTACCGGTGGTGGTCCCGCCGCTGCCGTCGGTCACGGTCACGTCGAACCCGTCCGGGCCGGAGTAGCCCGGCGCCGGGGTGTAGGTGTACGAGCCGTCCCCGCCGACCTCGACGGTGCCGTGGTCGGGGGTGCCGTGGCCGGTGACCTCGAGGTCGGTACCGGTGGCGCCGGTGAGGACGCCCTGTCCGGCGGGGACGACGAGCTGGCCGTCGGCCGTGGCGCTGGCGTCGGGCGCTGCGAGCACCGGGTCCACCGTGATGGTGAGGGTGCTCGTCGCGGTGTTGCCGATCGCGTCGGTCACGGTGACGGTGACGGTGACGGTGCCGGACCAGCCGGCGGCGGGCAGGTAGGTGACGGTGCCGTCGGCGTCGACCGTGGCGGTGCCGTGCGCGCCGTCGGTGACGTCGGTGACGTGCAGGCCGGTGCCGTGGTCGTTCGCGGTCAGCGCGGCCGAGGTCGCGGTGACCGGCTGGCCGGCACTGGTGGTGCGGGTGTCGTCCCCGGCGGCGGGCCGCACGGTGACGGTGACGGTGCCGGTCGCCTTCTTCCCGGAGCCGTCGGTCACCGTGTAGGTGAAGCGGTCGGTGCCGGAGAACCCGTCGGCCGGCGTGTACGTGTACGAGCCGTCGGCGTGCAGGTCGAGCGTGCCCTGTGCCGGTGCCCGGTCGACCGTGGCGGTGAGCCCGGTGCCCCGGTCGTTGGCCAGGACGCCGTCCGCCTTCGAGACGGTGCGCATCGATCCGGCCGTCGCGGTCGCGCTGTCGGGCATCGCCATCGGCCCCACCACGACGATGACCGTCGCGGTCGCGGACTGCCCGGAGGCGTCGGTCACCGTGTACGTGACGGTGTCCGTCCCCGAGAACCCGGGCTGCGGCGTGTAGCGGATCGTGCCGTCGGAGCCGAGGACCACGTCACCGTGGTCGGCGCCGCCGGCCGCCGTGACGGTCAGACCGGTGCCGGAGTCGTTGCCGAGCAGCGTGGCCGCCGGGATCGACACGGGCCTGCCGGCTGCGGTCCCGACGGTGTCGGCCATGGCGACCGGGAGGACCGTGACGGTCACCGTCGACAGCCCGCTCGGGCGTCCGCTCGCGTCCGTCACCCGGTAGGTGGACGTGTCCGTCCCCGAGGTCCCGGCTGCCGGCGTGTAGGTGACCCTGCCGTCCCGCTCGAGCACGGCGCTGCCGTGTGCGGGGGCCCCGACGAGCTCGGTGTGCAGGCCGACGCCGGAGTCGTTCGCCTGGACGTCGATCGTGACCGGCCGGTCCGCCGAGGTCGTCGCCCGGTCGTCCGCGGTCGTCGGGGTGACGACGAGGGTCATCGTGGCGGTCGCGGGCGTGCCGGCGATGTCGGTCACCGTGTAGGTGAACGAGTCGTCGCCGGAGAACCCGTCGACCGGCGTGTACTTGACGGCGCCGGTGGTGTCGTCGAGGACCAGGACGCCGTGGCCCGGTTCGGTGTGCCGGGTGATGGCCAGGTCGGTGCCGCGGTCGTTGCCGAGGATCCCGGTGGCGCGGGTCGTGCGGGTGAGGGTCTCCCCCGCACGGACGGTTCCGGAGTCGTCGGTCGCCACCGGGGCGACGGTGATCCGCACGGTGGCGCTGCTGGTGTTCCCGGCGGCGTCGGTCACCGTGTAGGTGAACGAGTCGGTGCCCGAGGTGCCGTCGGCCGGCGTGATCGTGATCGAGCCGTCCGTGCCGAGCACGACGGTGGTGCGCGTGCCGCCGGTGACGGCGGTGACGGTCAGGCCGGTGCCCGCGTCGTTGCCGGTGAGGGTGCCGGAGGTGACGACGAGCGGGCTGCCGGCCGTCGTGGTGAGGCGGTCGTCCTGGGCTTCCGGCCGCACGGTGACGGTGACGGATCCGGTGGACGTGCGGCCCGAGCCGTCGGTCGCCGTGTAGGTGAAGCGGTCGGTACCGGAGAACCCGTCAGCGGGCGTGTACGTGTACGAGCCGTCGGCGTGCAGGTCGAGCGTGCCGTTCGTCGGGGCACGGTCGACCTTCGCGGTCAGGTCCGAGCCCTTGTCGTTCGCGAGCACGCCGTCGGCCTTCGTGACCGTCAGGGTCGCACCGGCGGTGGCGGTCGCGGTGTCGCGCACGGCCATCGGGCCGACGACGACCGTGATCGTCGCGGTGGTCGTCTGCCCGGAGGCGTCGGTCACCGTGTACGTGACGGTGTCGGTCCCCGAGAACCCGGGCGCCGGCGTGTAGCTGATCGTGCCGTCCGTGCCGAGGGTCACGTCGCCGTGGGACGTGCCGACGGCCTTCGTGATCGTCAGGCCGGTGCCGGAGTCGTTGCCGAGCAGGGTCGCGGCCGGGATCGACAGCGGCTTCGTCGCCTGCGTGGCCTGGCTGTCGTCGGTCGCGACGGGTGTGACGGTGACGGTGACGGTCACCGGGGCGGTGGTCCGGCCGCCGGCGTCGGTCACGGTGTAGGTGAAGGAGTCGGTCCCCGAAGTACCGGCGGCGGGCGTGTACTGGACCGTGCCGTCGGTGGCGACCGCGACGGTGCCGTGCGCGGGCTGGCCGACGACCGTGGTGGCCAGGCCGGACCCGTGGTCGTTCGCCTGCACGTCGACGACGACGGGGTGGTCGGCGGGCGTCGTCGCGGTGTCGGCCGTGGCGGCCGGGCGGACCGTGATGGTCGTCGTGGCGGAGGTCGTCGCACCGGACTTGTCGGTCGCGGTGTAGCCGAAGCGGTCGGTGCCGGAGAAGCCCGCGGTCGGCGTGTACGTGTACGTGCCGGTCGAGGCGTCGAGCACCAGCGTGCCGTGGTCCGGCGTCGTGGAGTTCGTGATCGTCAGGGCCGTGCCGGAGTCGTTGCCCAGGACGCCCGTCGCCCGGGTGGTGGTGCTGACCGAGCTGCCGGCGTCGACCGTCGCGGTGTCGTCCGTGGCCTTCGGGGCGACGCGGACGGTGATCGTGACGGTGTCGGACTTCCCGTTGCCGTCGGTGATCGTCACGTCGAAGGCGTCCGGTCCGGAGTAGCCGGGTGCGGGCGTGTAGGTGGTGGTGCCGTCGGTGCCGACCGAGACGGTGCCGTGCCCGGGGGCGGTGTTGCCGGTGACCGTCAGGCCGGTGCCGAGGTCGTTGCCGAGCAGCCCGGGGGCGGCGACCGTCGTGGTCTGTCCGGCGGTGGCGGTGATGGTGTCGGCCTTCGCGGTCGGCAGGACCGTGATGCTGACCGTGCCGGTGATCGTCGCACCGGAGGCGTCCTCCGCCGTGTACGTGAAGGAGTCCGTGCCCGAGAAGTGGTCGTCGGGCGTGTAGGCGTAGGCACCGTTGCCGGCGAGCGTCAGGGAGCCGTGGGCCGGCGTCGAGTTGCCGGCGATCGTCAGGCCGGAGCCGTGGTCGTTGCCGAGCAGGCCGCGGGCGGCATCCGCGGTGACGGTGGCGCCGGCGTGCACGCTGAACGCGTCGTCGGTGGCGGTCGGGGTGACCGTGATCGTCACGGTGCTGGTCGAGCTCTGCCCGCTGCCGTCGGTCGCGGTGTAGTCGAACTGGTCGGTGCCCGAGGCTCCCGCCTTGGGCACGTACGAGAAGCTGCCGTCCGTGCCGGTCATCGTCAGGGTGCCGTTGGTCGGGTCGGTGTGCCTCGTGACCGTCAGCCCGGTGCCCCTGTCGTTCGCGAGCACGCCGGCGGCTGCGGGGACCGTGAGGGTGGTGTCGACCGGCGTCGAGTAGGTGTCGGACGTGGTCGAGCCGTGCACGAGCTTGAGCGTGTTCGCGAACGTGACGACGACGTCGGTGCCGTCGCTGCCCACGGCCTGCGGGAACGTGAAGGCGGCAATCTGGCCGGACCCGGATGCGACGGCGGTGCCGCTGTTGACGTCGACGGCCTTCCACGTGGTCGTGTAGTTCGCCAGGTCGGTGGTGCCGACGGCGGTCTGCGCGACCGTGTACTTCTTGCCCGGCGTCGTGAGGATCGCGCCGGCCTTCTGGTCCTGCAGACCGGTGGCGCTGCCCGTGGTGCTGGCGCTGGTGCCCTTGCTCGTCGCGGTGATGCCGTCGCCGGTGATCGAGAGCCCGAACTGGTCGGTCGACTTCCACCGCTGGTCGACGCTCGCGCGGCCGGTGACCGTGTCGGCGTAGTTGCAGGTCGCCAAGTCGCTGGCGCCGTAGTTGCCGACGACCGGGAAGCTCCGGACCTGGGTGCCCGAGGTCGGGTCGAGCTGCATGAGCGTCGTGGTCGTGGTGGTGTTCGGCGCGGTGCCGGTCGTGACCGAGTTCGAGACGTAGAGGTAGCCGTCGGACGAGAACGCGATGCCCGGGCTGTTCGTGCCGGCCGGCAGCGTCGCGATCTCGGTGGTGGTCAGCGCCGTCGTGCCCGCGGTGGTGGGGACGGTCTCGGTGTCGACGCGGTAGACCTTGTCGGCCGCGACGACGAAGAACAGGCCGCGGGAGCTGAACGCGAAGTCGCCGTTGCCGGACTTCAGGCCGTTGATCTGCCCGACCTGCCCGATCGCCTTGCCAGTCGCCGGGTCGTACG
The DNA here is from genome assembly GCF_003234045.1 of Curtobacterium sp. MCPF17_047. NCBI lineage: Bacteria > Bacillati > Actinomycetota > Actinomycetes > Micrococcales > Microbacteriaceae > Curtobacterium > Curtobacterium sp. MCPF17_047. The sequence continues at coordinate 19,818 of NZ_QKSF01000018.1, forward strand.
CCATCAGCGCGCCGGTGTTGTCGCCGTAGTAGTAGAAGCCGGTGACCGGGTTGACCGCACCGCGGATGACCGGGCGGACCTTGTCGGTGGCGATGTCCCCCGAGACGGCCTTCGTCGCCGGGTCGTAGGTCCGGAGCGTGGCGTACGTGCCGTTCGCTGCAGCGAACATCGACGTGCCCTCGCGCGAGATCCCGAGGCCGTTGTTCGCCTGCTCGCCGAGCTCGGCCACCGGCACGGTCGTCCCGGCGCTGGTCCCCTTCGCGAGGTCGATCGCGATGACCGAGCCTGACCTGTTCGTCGCGTACAGCGTGTTCTGGTCGCAGACGAAGTGGCTGTCCTGCGTCGCCTGCACCGCGGCGGAGGCGGGCGCGGCCGAGACGACGGCGGCCGCGCTCAGACCGGCACCGACGAGCAGCGCGGCGCCCAGCATCGCGAGGGGGCGGAGGCCGAACGTGCGGCGGGGCACGGCAGAGCCGTGGGAAGCAGGCAGCATCAGTCACTTTCGGGTCGAGACAGCGAACCTGGCGCGCTCGAGGACCCGAGGGAATCGGAGAACAACCGTCTGCGCCGAGCCTGATCCTGACAGCCTTGTCCGCATTGATGGGGACACGAAGCGTCCCCAATAGGGGGGACCAACCTGGAAGAACGGGGTACAGGCCCCCAGACTGGGGTCGCCCTGGGCCAACGTCAAAGCCCCGCCGGTGTTCCGGCGGGGCCTCGGTCATGCGGTTCCGGAGGTCATGCTCCGGGTGGTGCTTCGCTGCTGCGCTCGATCCCTCGTGGTCGGGTGACCGTGACCAGTTGCGTCAGTGCCGGTCAGTTGCGTCAGTGCCGGTCAGTCGACCGGTCGGATGACGGACGGGAGCACGATGTGCAGACGCTCGGCGAGACGCGACTGTGCGTCCTCCAGCGAGCGGAAGTCCCCGACGTACTGGCCGAACGTGTCGGACACGAAGTAGTGCCCGTCGCGCTTGTCGACCGTGCCACCGAAGTAGCCGCCGTAGTTGGCGGACCAGAGGCCGGGTTCGACCTCGGACCACGAGAGGGAGGCGCGGGAAGGAGTGTGGGCCACCTGGGCCTCGAGGACGGCGATCGTGTTCACCGTGTCGGTGTCCAGCGTCACCTCGACCTGGTGCACGTCGTGGCTGATGATCGTCATGGCCCTGCTCCTTCACGTTCTGGGGTACATCTGCTTGCGGGTCAACGGTACGGGCGCCCGCCGCCGCCCACCAGCGAGCCCCGTTGATTCACGGGTTCTCCTGATCCGCTCCGGTATCGAAGCCCGGAAAACCGGGACAAGACGTCACGTTTCCGGGGTACAGGGGACAAACCGGGGTACTCGCAATCTGGACCGGGTCCACAGAAGGCGGGACGGGCCTCCAGTCCGGCGGTCAGCCCCGCGACGGATCCGGCCTGGAGGCCCGCCCCGGTAGCGTCGCTCCCGTGACCCCCGACCGACCCGAGCCCGACGTGCGCGACGTGACGTCGGCCGCGGTCCGGCGGATGGTCGCCTCCGGACGTGCGCTCCGCCGACGTGGCGGCACGAGCGCCCACGCGACCGGCCGCAGTCGCCGGATCGCGGGGGCGCTGGCCGTCGCGTACGCGGTGGCGGTGGTCCTCATCGGCTTCTGGGGCACGCCCGTCGACGCGAAGGCGCAGCCCTGGATCGACCGCCTGATCGGTGCCGCGCACCGGCACGGAGCGCCGAGCTGGTTCGGGTACCCGATAATCGAGTCGTTGGCGAACGTGGCGTTCTTCGTACCGCTGGGATTGCTCGTGGTCCTGCTCGCCGGCGCCCGGTGGTGGTGGGCCGGCGCCGGGGCCGGCCTGCTGGTCAGCGCCACGATCGAGACCGGGCAGGCGCTGTTCCTGCCGGCGCGGTTCGCGACCATCGACGACGTCGTCGCCAACACGATGGGTGCGGTCCTCGGGGCGGCGCTCGGGGTCGTGCTGCTCGCGGCGGCGGCTCGGCAGCGACGGGGCTGACGCGCTCTCAGCGGCCCGTCCGTCCTCGCCTGCCCGCCGTGGTGCGACGAGCGCCAAGGTGCACACGCCTACGGTCGGAGCATGGCCTCGACCAGCACCACGATGGAACAGCACATCGCCGTCTTCGGAGGCAGTGGCAGCGGGAAGACCGTCCTGCTCTCGTCGTTCTACGGCGCCGCCCAGGAGCCGAAGGTCCGGCGGGCGAACCGGTACGCCGTGACCGCGGAGGACCGTGCGCAGGGCCGGACCCTGCACCGCAACTACCTCGGCATGCGCGACAGCTCCACGGTCCCGAGCGCCAACCGGTTCAGCGCCTCCGCGTACCGGTTCGTCATCGAGCCGTCCGCCGACGACCTGCCGAAGGGCCGGTCGAAGCAGAAGGCGGCGAAGCCACTGGGCATCGTGTGGCACGACTACCCGGGCGAGTGGTTCGAGGAGGACCCGAGCTCGGCGGACGAAGAGACCCGCCGGATCGAGACCTTCCGGTCCCTCCTCAGCGCGGACGTCGCCGTCGTCCTCGTCGACGGACAGCTGCTCGCCGAGAACGCCGGAGAGGAGGAGCGCTACCTGAAGGCCCTGCTCACCGACTTCCACACCGGCCTCTACGCCCTGCGCGACGACGTGCTCGAGGACGGCAAGCGCCTGACCCGATTCCCACGCATCTGGACGATCGCACTGTCGAAGGCCGACCTGCTGCCCGACCTGGACGTCGAGGACTTCCGCGAGCTCGTGATCGGCAAGGCCGGCGGCGAGCTCGACGAGCTGCGGAGCGTGCTGCAGAGCTTCGTCGAGGACCCCGACGCGCTCGACGTCGGCGAGGACTTCCTGCTGCTGTCGTCCGCCAAGTTCGAGCCCGGGAAGATCGACGTCACCACCCGCACGGGTGTCGACCTGCTGCTGCCGATGACCGCGATGCTGCCCTTCGAACGCTTCGCGAAGTGGGCCTCCACCCGGCAACGCGGTGCTCAGGTCGCCGAACAGCTGCTGAAGTTCGTCGGACCGGTCGTCGGGTTCCTCGGCACGTCCAAGCTCGTGAAGTCGAACCTGGTCGGTGCCGCCGTCAGCATGATCGGTGGCGGACTCGGCTCGAGGGCCGTCAGCTTCGCCGCCAAGAAGGTCGCGAAGGTGAAGGACCAGGCCGAGGCCGAACGGGAGTTCACCACCCGGGTGCTCGCACGCTTCGCCGAGGACCTGGACCGCGGGGTGGACGACCGTGTCCTGCGCCGAGGAGACGACGCATGAACTTCATCTGGGCCACCCGCGGACGCACCTGGGGCTTCCGCTTCCTGTCGACCGAGCAGCCCGGCCAGGACCCACTGGTCCGCTACGAGGAGGCGTTCGCCGGCGTCCGCGATGTGCCGGCGACGATCCGGCGACGGACCGGGATGCTCGCCGTGCGGTTCCCCGACCCCGAAGGCCGGCAGGACCGCTCCGGTCGGCCGATCCCCCACGAGTTCGTGCTGACCCCGCCGCTCAGCGACTCGGTGCGCTCGGTCGAGGACGCGGTCGCGCAGGTGTGGCCACTGGTGCGGGAGCGGTACGCAGAGGTGTGGGAGCTGCCGAAGGCCCCGGGCTCTGTGTCCGACATGTGACGATCAGCCGACAAGTTCATGGAGTTCGGCATCCGGGGCGCCTGATCACTGAAAACCGGGACGTGGCGGTCGTACGGTCAGCAGGTGAACCCGAATCGCAGACAGTACCGTCGTCCCTCCGCCTTCCCGTGGTGGCTGTGGGTGGTCGCCCCGCTCGCCGTCATCGGCGTCGTCGCCGTCCTCCTCGTCGTGACCTGACACACGGCCCCACGAACGACGAAACCCCCGGAGCCTCTCGGCCCCGGGGGTTTCGTTCAGTGAGCTGAAGCTCAGACGGTCTCGCGCTGGCGACGGACCGAGCCGCGCACGACCAGCAGGCCGCCACCGAGGACGACTGCGCCACCGGCGACCCAGAGGGCCAGGGCGGAGACGGTCGAACCCGTGAAGGCTAGGGAACCGTTGGTGCCGTTCGAGCCAGCAACCGCAGCGGCGTCAGCCGGCGCGATGGTGAAGGACGCGACGCCGACGACACCGGAGGTGGCGCCCGTGGCGGTCAGGTTGTAGGAACCCGAGCCACCCACCGGCAGGGTGACGCGGACGCGGAGGGAGCCGTCGGCGTCGGCGGTGTAGGCCTTTGCGACGGTGGTCACCGGCAGCGCACCGAGCGTCGCGGACGAGACACCGGCACCGGTGATCTGCACGTTGACGGTCTCGTTGTTCTGGAACGCGCCGTCGCTGAAGTTCACGATGACGATGCCACCGGCGACGTAGTTGCCGGAGACGGTGACGGTGGAGTCGGGTGCGTAACCAGCGGCGTTGGCGGCGGCCGGCGTTGCGAGCAGTGCGGCGCCAGCCAGCACGACCGCGGCGATGAGCTTCTTCATGAAGTTTTCCCCTAGTGATCTGATCTGACAGACCCTGATACCAGAGCCCTGCCTCCGCAGAAGTCAATCCCCCACAGCCAATGATGGCGAGTGCGATTGGCGAAGTTCCCTCAATCTAGCGGACTTTCACAGTTTGTTACCACCCGCTGTGCAACGAGTGCGTGAACTGCAGCTGGATCTGCTCTCAGCCTGGGCTCTGCATCGAGCCGCGAGGCGACCTCCCCGGGGCTCACAGCGCACGAAATCCCCGGTCAGTCGGCGCATTGGGCTCTGAAGGAACGGATCTTGCCGCTCGGTGGGAAGGCTTAACACCCGCTCAGGTCGACCGAGACCCCCCGGAGTGGGGGTCACAGAGGACCGCGGTATGTGGCGACTCACCGATCACACCTGCGCTTGCGACGGGGTCTTCTGGCCCTACAGTTCGCGATCCGGTTGCCGCCGATCGACTCAGCCGATCGGGACCGGCTTCGCACAGTCGAACTGCAGCGGCTCGACCTTCGACTGCCGCACGCCGGGCGTGGACTCTGCCTGCACGCCGGCCTTGGCGTACTTGGCGTCGCCGAGGAACGCGACACGGAACGTGGTGCTCTGCCCCGGCGCGAGGAGCGTCTGCAGCTGCGCGACCGGGTGGTCGCCGTCGACCGTCGTCTGCAGACCCGCAGCCTTGCCATCCTGTGAGGCGCCGAGGTAGATGGCGTTCGACGGTGCGTAGACCGCGACGAGCGTCTTGATCTTGCCGGGCTCCGTCCCGAAGGCGCCGCCACCGGTGACGTAACGAGGCAGGCTCGTCGCCGCGTCCGCCGGAGCCGTGTTCTTGAGCGTCACTTCGACCACCGAAGTGGGGCGCCCGTCCTTCCGGCACACCGAGCCGCCGACCGAGACCTGCTTGTCGAGGTAGTAGTCCATCTTCGCGGCGGTGCCGTCGTTGAGGTAGACGCCGAACTCGCGCGTCTGCTTCGACGCCGTCGGCAGGGTCCCGGCCACGGCCGTCCCCGCGATCCGCTGCTGCTCACCCTTGTTCGCGCTCCACAGGCGAAGGCGGCCCTCTCCAGTGCCGTCAGACAGAGCTGTGATGAGCTTCTTCGCGTCGAATCCGCCGCTGGACACCTTGTCGAACACAGCGCTCGCAGCCGAGGCGAAGAACGCGTCCTGCACAGTCGGGTCCGGGTACTTCGCATAGACGTCGCTGAGCAGCAGCTTCACGGCGTTGTCCGACGTCAACGTGTCCCCGGTCGCCAGCTGCACCGGCCCGGTCGCGCGGAGGATGTAGCCGAGCGTCACGGGGTCGATCGCCAGCACCCCGTCGACCTGCTTGCCGAACTTCTGCTTCCACATCTCACGCGCGAGCGCGCCGGTCAGGTCGAACCGCGGCGTCAGGTTGACGTCCTGCATGTACCGCCCGGTGATGTCGCCGTAGAGGCTCTCGGTGTCCGGCGTCAGCGGAAGAACGGGCTTGTCGTACGGGCCGAACGACGAGCCGGCTGCCTGATCACCCAGGCTGACGGCGCCGTCCTTGGCCTGCAGGAGTGCCACTGCCCCCGGGATACCGCCGCCGGCGCGGAGCTCAGCGTTGTTCTGGAACAACAGGACGTAGTTTCGATCTCCGTCATGCCCGAGCATGGCCGGAGCCAGCTGCACGACCTTGTTCGCCGTGACTGCCTGCTGCGACACGGAACCGAGAGCATTGCGGAGGCGGTTCACTGCGGCGGTGACCGGCGAGAGCGTCGCGGCAGTGTCGATCTTGTCTGCAGCAGAGTCGGCCCCCCTCAGGGTCGTCGTCGCTCGGGCTACGGCGGGCTGTGCGTCGACGAGGGGCTGCAGGTCGATGCGCCCGTTCTTCGGGGCGAATGCCTCGGTGTTCAGATCCCCGATGACGCCAGCGACGGGGCGCACCGCTCCGGTCGCGACGTCGTCGACCACGACAGCTATCTCGCGGACAGCGCGGAGGTTCGTCCCGAAGAACGGCGTGTGCTGCGCAGCGCCCCAGACCGGATCCCCGGTCAGACTCCGTGCCGATCCGGCGTTGTCCTCCAGTTCCTGCGCTGTCCGCTTTGCGGCATCAGGGTCACCCGCCGTGATCTGCGACTTCAGCGTGTCGACGAGGCTCACCGAGCGCTCGAGGTGCTGCTTGGCGAGCAGCCCTCGGACACCGACCCAGACGACGGCAGCGAGCAACAGCAGAACGATCGCGAGGACGATCCACAGCACGACACGGGCCCCAGACCCCCGGCGTGCAGCAGTGCGTCGCGACTCGGGAAGGTCGGACATGACTCGATTCTAGGGTTCCTCAAGCCAGGACGCCCCGCCGACTGGTTCGTCGCTCGCGGTCCCGCCATCCGTGACGGCGGTCGTGAGAGACGAGTGCTTTTCGGCATTGCACCTACGATTGGTTCGACCGTCCATCCCATCGAGCGGAGCCATCTGTGAGTCGATCCGTGGCCATTATCGGTACTCGCGGCTATCCCAGTTACTACGGAGGGTTCGAGACCGCGGTACGTCGCCTCGCACCGTTCCTCGCGGATGCAGGGTGGGACGTGACCGTGTACGGCCGGAAGGGTTCTGTCCAGGCGGACGATCCGGAGCGCAACGACGATGTCCGCAGCGTCTACAGCTGGGGGGTCAACTCCAAGTCGCTCAGCACGCTGTCATTCGGTGCGACGGCAACCGCATCTGCCTTTGCACGGAAGCCCGACGTTGCCCTCATCATGAACGTGGCCAACGGATTCTTCCTACCTGCTCTTCGCGCTCGCGGCGTCCCCACGCTGCTCAACGTCGACGGCATCGAGTGGGACCGCGCCAAATGGAACAGAGCCGCGAAAACCGTCTTCCGAGCAGGGGCCGTGATGTCAGCTCGTTGGGCCGATGAGCTCGTGTTCGATGCACGGGCGATCGGAGATCGCTGGAAGCGTGAGTTCCATGCGGACGGCACCTTCATTCCGTACGGTGGAGACACGCATGGGGCGCTGCCGGTCGACGAGGGATTGCAGCACCGAGGGTACGTGCTCTACGTCGCGAGATTCGTCCCCGAGAACAGCATCAACGAGTTCTTCCGGGCCGCAGAAGTACTCGCCGAGCGATGGCCGGTCGTCATCGTCGGGAGCGATGGGTTCCAAGGAGACTTCGACCGTGCCGCGCAGGCGCTGTCAGACCGTTCGCCGCAGATCCGGTGGCTCGGGCATGTCAACGATGACGATCGCTTGAAGGCTCTCTGGCAGCACGCCGGAGCCTACTTCCACGGACACAGTGTCGGCGGGACCAACCCAGCACTGGTTCAGGCGATGGCCAGCGGCGCCCCGACAGTTGCGCGAGACACCGTCTACAACCGCGAGACACTGGCCGAAACGGGTCTGTTCGTGCAGCCGGACGCGGACTCGATCATCGAACGTGTGGACGAGCTGATGACGTCCGGCGACGGCGAGCGATTGGGTCAGGCAGCACACGATCGCGCAGAAGCCGAGTACTCGTGGCACGGCGTCTGCCGCGCCTACGAAACAGCCTTGGCAGATCTGATCGACAAGAAACAGCGATGAGAACCGCTACCCGCTCGGTTCGCATCTACCCTGAGCTCCGAGCGGCGCAGGTGCATCGCGATTCCCAACTGATGCCTGCTGAAGGCTGGTTCTTCAACAGGAACTACGACCTCCCGACGGAGGACGTCCCAGACCACTTCGTCCAGATGAACACGCGGGCGGCTCTGCAGGCCGTCGCCCGCGGCGACGTGAGCGTGCTCGAGGTACCGGAACTTCTCTGGGCGAGGGAACTTCCTCGTACTGTCGCGCTCCTGTTGGTCCACAAGGTGTGTACGCATGGTTCGAGTCGGAGGGTTTTCTACGGAATCGAAAACAACGACCCACGTCGAGCACTGTTCGGAACGAGGGGCTACCCGAGGCTGGCGGTCAAACTCGCGCTCACTCTCGTCGGCGCGACTGCTCGGCTCCTGGTCGATGGGATCGCCTTCGGTTCGCAGGGGGCTCAGCGGAGCTATGACGCCCTCCCGTTCTTCCGTCGCATCCGAAGCGCGCTCATCGAAGAGCTGCCCGCTCGGCCTTCGTCGCAAGTGACCGACTCAAGCGGACGCCGTGGCGCGATCTTCGTGGGCGCACTGGAAGCCCGCAAGGGGATCACTCGATTGCAAGCGGCGTGGGAACAGGTGGAACAAGCGTTGCCAGGGGCAGTCCTCACAATCGTCGGCGACGGCCCCTTGCACGACGACGTCCGGGCATGGTCCGAGGGCAAGCCGGATAGCCGGAAGTTCACTGGCCGGCTCCCGCACGCTCGCGTTGCGGAGCTTCTGCAGGCGAGCACCGTACTCGTCGCCCCTTCCCAGCGCGAAGGGCGTTGGCGTGAGCAGGTCGGCCTCCCCATCAAAGAAGGGCTGGCAGCGGGAGTGACCGTGGTGAGCACATCCGACACAGGACTCTCGTCGTGGCTCGCTGCTCACGGCCACTTCATCGTGGAAGGTACCGACTCGGCGTTGCCGGAGGCAATCGAAACTGCGCTGACTCAGCCACTCGATCCACGGGCGGTTGTGGCAACGCTTCCGGCGGAGGACGGGCGCGTTGTCGCTGATCGATGGCTTCGTGCGGGACAGGAGAACCCTCGATGACAGGTCGCACCGGTGCGGTTGTGGTGCATCACCGCAGCTACGACACCATCGGAACAGTCGTCTCGGACCTCTTGTCACAAGGACTTGAGACAGCTGACATCTTGATCGTGGACAACAGCGAAGAGACGAGCTCGGGAAGGCGGTTGCGTGAGATCTTGCCTCAGGACGTGCCTCTGCTGTTCGTCGCGAACCGGGGATACGGCGCAGCTGTCAACGAGGGAGTCCGCGCGATCCAGACCCGCGCCTCGTACGAGTTCCTCCTGGTCGCAACTCACGAGGTTCACCTCGGAGCCGGTTCACTGGTGGACCTCGAAGCAGCGCTCGACGCGAACCCAGCCATAGGTGCTGTAGGCCCCACCCTCCTCACGACAACGAATGACGGCCGAGACGAAGTGTGGTCGACAGGCGGGAAGTTGACGCGCTGGGCCAGGATTCCGCGACACCACGATCACCGCGCGGAGCCGGACGTCGTCTTCAGCCGTCATGAGCCGGCCGTCGTTCGACGTGTGTGGCTCGACGGGGCCTTCGTCCTCTACCGAGCTCGTCTCCTGGCCGACTTCCGCATCAACGAGTCCTTCTTCATGTACGTCGAGGAAGTCGAGTTGCACCTCCGCCTCGAACGCGCTGGCCATGCGATCGGTTGGGTACCCGCCGCGCGTGTTCATCAGAGCTCCGCCGGGACACCGATGTTCTACCTGGGCCGCAACCTCGTGCTACTTCTCCGCCTGAATGGTCAGCGCCTACGGATCGGCTTGGTCCCGTTCGTCGCGCTGCGAACTGCTCTCCCGCAGTCGGTTCGCCGAAGGAGCATGCGGCCCGTCCTCGATGTGGTCCGAGGCATCAGCCGTGGCCTTCGAGAACGGCTCGTCCGATGAACACACGAACGGTCGTACTGAACCCGCTCGGCGCCGCCCTACTGCACTACCGGCGTGAACTGGTCAGCGTGCTCGAAGCGTCGGGACAGTCGACCGACGTGCTTGAGTTCCCCGAGCCTTCCGCTGGTGGAGGGTCCCGCTCAAGGTGGGTCCTCCGCTACGTCGAAGCGTTGTGGGAGTTGCGTCGAAGGGGACGCACGACAACGCGGCCCTCTCGGGTCGTGATCACCTGGCCCGTCCTCGGATACCTCGATCTGCACATCATCGCGGCATGCTTGCCCGGTGCCTGGTTGACGGTGCATGACCCTGTCCCACTCGTCCGATCACTGGGCTACGGCCCGGTGTCGAGTTTCCTCGCCCGGCTACTCGGTCGACACGCGAAGATCATCGTCCTCAGCGAAGCGGCGGCCAACGAGGTGCGCAAGGCGCTGCCGGCAGCGACACTCGCACTCTTGCCGCATCCGATCCTGGAACCGGAGACCGGGCGATCTCGACCCGCGGGCGACGTCGTGCGGGTGCTCGGTCAGTACAAGGCCGACAGAGACCTCGACCTCCTCAGGTCAATTGCCGAAGACGGCTCCGCGAGCCACTACGCGATCACCGGTCGCGGCTGGCCTGCGGTCGAAGGGTGGCATGTCGACGATCGGTTCGTGCCCGAGGATGAGCTCGACGATCTGATCCGAAGCGCATCTGTGGTTCTGATCCCCTATCGACGCTTCTTCCAAAGCGGTATCGCAGTTCGGTGTTTGGAGCTCGGTACGCCCGTGGTGGGGCCGAGGAACAGCTCCCTCCGAGAGCTCCTCGCGACCCACGAGGAACTCTTGGCGGGTGAGCGTTCGCAGGATTGGGCTCGTGCCACGACAGCGGCGATTGATTTGTCGGCGGACGAACTTCGAGAGCTTAGCCGAGTCGCCAGAGATCAGGCCAAGGAGCTGTGGGGCGAGTTTTGACCGCCCCAAGTCAGAACTGCACGTTTCTCTTTTTTGAGAAGATGAACGAGCAGCCTGCTAGTCGCTTCAACAAGATCGATTTCATTCAGAATGACGATTCCTCGTCGACGTAAGCCGACCGCTGGGCGTGGGCTCATGCCGCTGCAGAAGATCGCACACTTCGGAGTTTGCATATCAGGATGCGGATATTCGACAAACCACCACGAAGGCATTCCGGTGAGCCACGATGAGGTCAACCCGGTACGCGTGTGAGATTCCGGCTTGAGATGCGCTTCAGCCGCAGCGCCGGCTTCTCAACGAGCCGCCAGGAGAGCCAAGCGACACACCAAGTGATGGCGAGCGTCAGTGGGACAAGCCACCACTCGCCCGCGAGGCCGAGGAAGAGGAGCAGGTTGATCACCAGTACATGCCAGATGTACGTGCTGTAGCTGAGATCGCCTACCCGCTCCGTCAAGTGGCCGATAGCCCGAGGCCCGTGATACCCGAAGAAAACGACCATGTAGCTCAGCGGGATCGCAATCAGGAACGGGGAAAGAGGGCCAAGAACGTCCGTATCGAGCGCGATCAGCTTCACTGGTAGGTAGATCGCGCAGGCGACAACAAACAGCCACCACCGGGCAGGAACGCGCTCGCGGTACCTCGCCCAGAAGATACCTGCGGCGAAGAACCCGGCCCGCTCGACGAACGTGTGGTGAACGACTGCTTCCGAGGTGTGACCACCGAGGACCGCCCCGATGCTGATGACGATGGAGACCAGGACGAAACCGGCGAGCATTCGGGGGAAGCCGAAGCGGCGAGCGGCGAGAACCAGCACAGGGACGATGAGGTAGAAGCTAACCTCAGCGGGGATGGTGTACAGCTGACCGTTTATGACGCCGGTACCAACGTGTTGCCAGGTCGGCGGGTCATAGTTCGGCAGAAGGACCAGGCTACTACCGAGCCACACGACCAGCGGGAACTTGAAAAGGTTTGCGAGGGTCACGGCACCGGCCGCAACGAGCACGAGCGGCGCGATGACAGCGAACGCGTAGATACCGGGCGCGACCCGGAGATATCGATTCCAAAAGAAGTCTCGCCAGCGGCCTGTTCGGGTCCACGTCGACTCGCCAGACCGGTAGACGAGCATGCCACTCATGATGAAGAACATGCCGACGCCGTCGAAAAGCTGCGAAGCGTTCCAGAGAAAGCTTGTGTGAAAGTCAGCTTGAGCATGAGCGAGGACGACGACGGAGGCAGCGAAGAGGCGCAGGAAGTCAAGGCTGTTCTCGCGGCTCGTGCGCGGGTGTTCGACGGCCACCAGGCCCCTTCCGTCGGCTGATCTTCAGCCTAAGGGCTCCTCTGAGCGCTTGTCACTGCCTGTAGTCTCGCCGCTGTGCAGAGAATCATCGTTGCGATCGGAGCCGTCGTCGCGACGACGTTCGCGGCCTACGCCGTCGTGCAGTCGCCGTTAGCGCTCGTCGCCGTGCTGGGCGCGGCGGTCATCCTGCTCCTGCTGATGCGGCCCACCTGGTCCATCTATCTCGCGCTGATCCTGTCCAGCAGCGCGCTGCCGGCCTTCCTGCCGACCACGTTCGATGTCGCAGGCCTCACGCTGCACGCCCACGAACCGTTCCTGGTGGTCGCCCTCGTCTACTCAGTGGCCAAGTTCCCAGCAAGCCGACGGGCAAATCTGGTCGCACTCGCCTTCGCGGGATCGATGGCCGTGGCGTTGCTCGTCGGCCTCGCTCACCAGAACCCGATCTCGAAAATCCTCTACGACGTCCGGCCACTGCTGGAGACAGCGGCCGCCGTGATCATCGCGAGCCGCGTCTTCAGGACCCCGATCGCGGAACGGTGCTTCAAGGTTCTCGGTTGGGTGCTGTGGATCTCCGCCCTGGTGACCCTTGCGGGGGCGACGACCGGACTGGCTGTGGGAGGGCGCACCGAAGACGCTTCGCTCACCTCCGTCACTGGGGACAGCGCTGCAGCGACACGCCTTCTGACGGAGGCGACGTTTCCGGCTCTCGCGGTCCTATGCGGCGTTCTTGCGCTGGCAGTCGCAGGCAGGGTCCGCGTTCGTGACTCGTGGATGCTCAGCACGCCCGCGCTTCTGATCGTCGTGCTCAGCTTCTCTCGCAACTCGATCCTCGCGGTGGCAGTTGCCATCCTGTTCGCCATCGTTGCGAATCGGCAAGTAGGAACCTTTGTCCGCGGCTCGGCAATTGTCGTGTCCGCGTTGGCGGTCTTCGGGTTGCTCGTCGTGCTCGGACCAGTGCTGGCGCAGCTGCCGGGTGGGGAATTCATCAACACGCAGGTACACAGCTACAGCGACCGTGTCGTGAGTGGATTGACGTCTACCGTGCAGGCCACCGACCCATCGGTGCAGTTCCGATCGAGGGAGAACGCGTTCCTGCTGCAGGGGTTTCAGTCGTCGCCCGTGTTCGGGCACGGGTTCGGATACGCGTACAAGCCCTCGACTGGTAACGCGAGCTTCCTGCTGGACTACGCCCCGTACTTCGCGCACAACTTCTACGGGTGGCTTGCCGTGAAGGGCGGGGCATTGAGCGTGCTACTCCTGGTCGCGTCGGTCGCAAGTCCACTGCTGCGCTCGCTCGGTGATGCATCGAAGACCACGTTTGCTCTTGCCGCAGCGTTCGCCGCCATGCTGGCAGTTTCCATCGTCGCGCCGGTGGCGCTGAGCACCAACTCGGCGCTCCTCTTCGGAGGTCTGCTCGGGGCCCTCGCCGCAGCAACAGATCGGTCAGGCCAAGCAGAACCTGCCGACAAACCTGTCCGTGTCCTCACGTCGCTGTGATTCGCTCGCGCTGACAGGGCGTTTCCACCAGCGCACGAGGACAGTATTGCGTGCATGCAGCGCAACTCAATCCTGCCGGTCTGGGCAACGCGGCCCACGGAGAGACCTACCTCACCGAGTTACCGCTGACTGATGCCGCGAAGATCGCGAGCTCATCGGCCATCTGCGCTGAAGTAAAACTCGCGACGACTCGTTCGCGCGCCTTTCCGCCCATGGCTCTTGCCACGTCGTGGTCCTCGAGCAGAGTCAAGATCCTCGAAGCCAGAGCGCGGTCGTCGTTACATGGCACCAAGAATCCAGTCTCTCCGTTCTGGACGTAGTCATCGAGGCCCGGCGTCTCGGTGATGACCACGGGACGTCCGACCGCCATGGCTTCAAGAGAGACGGTCATGCCAGAGGCATGCATGTTCGGTCGGGTCGCGATCGCAACAACCGATGCTCGTTCGTATGCTTCCCGCAGCTGGAGGTGTGTCAGGTAGGGGACGACTGTGACGCCGTCAGGCGGCTGCAGCAGCGTTCGCGACTGCACCATGACCTCGATCGTCGGGCGCTCTCGTCGAACGATCTCGATGGCCCGGAACAGAGTCGCGGGGTCTCGGTCCCGGTCACCCCCAGCGCTGAACAACATGGGCGCGCTCGGGAACGGCTTCTCAGCAAAGAACTCGTGGTCGACTCCGAAGCGGAGGTACCGGACCGGCGGTCCGCCGGCGCCGAGCCAGCGTTCGACGATTTCCACCTGCGGCTTGCTCAAGGTCCACACCAGACTCATCCGCCGGAGAGCCTGACGGGAGAGACGCTGCTTCAGCCGCGCGGCCATGGAGTTCGGAGCGTCCGTCGCCCAGATCACGCCACTCAGGGCGACGTCTGCCGGGTACTGCTCGAGCATCCGAAGCGCGACGTCCTCCTCCCAGCTGAGTGAGATCGTCGTCTGCCGGCTGTCACGCTGCCGCTCCCTCCGTGCGAGTAGGGCTCGCAGGAGTCGCAGGGGGCGGAGCGGTCCGACTTCGACAGCTCGTGCTTCCTGGAATCGGCGTGTGACGCCGTCCAACCCGTAGGGCCACCGATCGGGGATCAACCCACTCGCGTGACGCTGCTCCCATGACGGAACATCCCGCCCTTGAGCGAAGACGATGTTCATCCCTGATCGGGGACCACCGGATTGCACTGTCATCGCGCCTCGTCCCGCTGGAGAGCTTCATCGATCCACCTCGCCGGATCGACGTCGCCGTCACCGGAGACGAACAGGAAGTCACCGAGGTCGCCGGTGCTCGCGTTCATCACACCTGCGATCTTGCCGTAGTTGTTGTCGGCTACGACATGGGGCTTCCGCAGCAGGAGTGCGAGGACATGAGCGTGGAGTCGATCAGTCGCAATCACACGACTTCCTCGGAAGAGGCGCAGGCCGTCTCGGAGGTTGAGGGCAGCGAGAGCGCGGTACGCGAATGACATCGCCGGGTAGTAGGCGGGCAGTGACGCGAGCTTCGGCACCGTCCGGGCGAGGCCCAGCGGGACGCGAGCCAACCGCCAGAGCAGCGCGTCGATGCCGCTCAGCCCCCAGTCGGCTGTGCGATCACGACGGCCAGGGCGTGCTTGCACGAATCGGCTGATCCCGATGCCCCGCTCGTGATCTCGCCGGGCAAGCACGAGAACATCGACCTTCTCATTCGTGCGCCCTCCCCCGGCTCTCGGCTGCCAACCGAGGGCCGCGTCATGGCAGAACTGCACTCGCACGTCGGGGAGCGTCGCTCGTGCACGAGCATGCGACTGCCAATCCCGTACGAGGAGATGGAAGTCGTCGTGTTGCCCGAAAACCTGGTTCGCTGCCTCTGCTGCGGCAGGGTCACGGAACTCGATGGACTGCGGGAGCTGGATCACACGTCTGTTCGGGTAGAGCGAGACGATCCGTTCCCGGAAGCGCTGGAAGTCCGGCCAGAGGTCGCCGAAGTTGCCTCCGCCGTGGAGCAAGATCGGGCCGTCAGGAACCAACTTGTCCAGGAGCTCCCGCGAGAAGCGTTGGATGTCGGTCCGATACCGCACACGGAGGCCGAGACCAGCCAGATGGTCGAGTTCGCCACGCCAGATCATGGTGTCGCCCACGTTCTGGTGATTGGGAAAGTCCAGGAGCGCGACGTCTCGGTGCGGTCCGACGAGCGCCTGCAGGACAGCTTGCGTCTCGTGCCGCAACTGCTCGAGACTCTGCGGCCGCGCGGCAGCCTTCGGTTCGCTTGATCGGTTCACAACTCGAGCCTTCCCATGGTCACGAAACTCCGCCACGGCAACACGTTCCTGAGGAGAACGGCGGTGACTCCACTCCCGACGAGGAAGGCCACCGCGGCGACGATCCCCGAGCCGTGCAGGTCGGACACAGTTGCAGCGAGAAGCCACAACCCCACGGCAGCGCCGCCACCGGCGGCGAGGATCAGCACCGGTCGGGCGACTGCACGGGTCCAGTCGAGCAGGGTGAAGCGCAGGACCCTTGCGGCCCGGACGAGGTAGAACGGCTCGATCACGATGAGTGGCAGTGTCAGACCGAGAGCGATGCCCGGCAGGCCCAACACCGCGCCGAAGAACAGGGAACCACCGACCGTCAGGAGCATCCAGATCAGCTGCGGGACGAAGAACACACCGGGTGCGCCGGACGCATCGGCGGCGGGGATCAGTGGAAGGTGGATCGCGTTGACCATGAGGCCGGCCAGCAGAACGACCATCGTCACAGCGATCGTGGCGATGGGGACTCCTGGGCCGAGCCAGATCCGGATGACGTCCTGCGCAGCGATCATGAGGACGGCGCACCCCGCGACGCTGAGCGACAGGGTGACGAAGCAGATCGACAAGAGGGCCCGTCGCGCTTCGGCAGGTGCAGCGACGTTGAGGCGGCTCAAAGCCGGACGGAAGGGGTCGTTCGCCCACCCGATGAGTTGTCGGACACTGGTGTAGACCCGGAAAGCAGCGTTGTAGTAGGTGACGTCCTGCGGCCGCAGCGTGACGCCGGCCGCGATGGTCCCTGCTTGGAGCAGTAACGCGCCGACGGCGTTCACGGCGAACGACCGCACACTGTAGGAGAGCATGTAGCGAAGCGTCCCTCCCGGGAATCCTGCCCACTTCATGCGCGCGAGCTTCCGCATGCGGACTGTTGCCCAGGAAAGGCAGACCGGGACGATCACGGCGATCGCCTCAGCCATTGCGACGAAGACGATGTCCCGGAGAACCAGACACGCGACGAGCGTCAGCACGACACGGACGAGCACCCCGACCGCTTGGTTGCGCCGCTCGATCGGCAGGAGCCCCGCTCCGTTCAGAGCCGAGCCGAACGGCTTGAGGAGCAGTGCTCCGAGCATCGCCACACCGACGAGCAGCAACGTCAGGGATTCGGGTTGTGTGAGGACTTCCTGGGCCTTGCCCGACCAGAGGTACAGGTAGGCGACGACGAGGAACACAGGTGCCACGACCACCAGGGCCAGCGCATTCCAGATCAACCCGGCTTGCAGGAAGGCTCCGAGGTCGCGCTCCTCCCCACCAGCTCGGGAGCGCGACCCGAAGTGGACGATCGCAGTACCCACTCCGAGGTCCGAGTAGTTGAGGTACTGCGCGATCGCTGAGACGACGAGCCAGATCCCGTACTGCTCAGCAGACACCGTGCTGATGATGACGGGCAGTAGGACGATCCCGGCGATCAGGCCGGCGACACCGGCTCCTGCGCTGCTGAGAACCCCTGCCAGGCCGCGGTGACCACCGCGTCCCTTGCGTGCCATCAATACGCCCCACTGCTGCGGACGACGGCTCTGAGCGTCTTCCAGAGGATCACGATGTCGGCGACCATCGACCAGTTCTCGACGTAGTAGAGGTCCAACCGCACGGAGTCCTCCCAGGACAGATCCGATCGGCCACTCACCTGCCACAACCCGGTCATGCCGGGCTTCACGAGGAACCGGCGGTGGACGTGGGAGTCGTAGCGCGCCACCTCCTTGGCGAGCGGCGGCCGCGGGCCGACCAGCGACATGTCGCCGACCAGGACGTTCAACAGCTGCGGCACCTCATCCAGGCTGTACCGCCGCATGAACGCCCCGACACGGGTGACACGGGGGTCGTTCTTCATCTTGAACAGGACGTCGTTGCCCTCGGCGCGGTCCAGCTGGCTGAGCTCCTGCAGGCGGGCTTCGGCATCGACGACCATCGACCGGAACTTGATCATCCGGAAGGTGGCACCGTTCAGGCCGACGCGTTCCTGGCGGAAGAACACGGGGCCCGGGGACGTGGTCTTCACCACGAGCGCCAGGATCAGCAGGACGGGCGACAGGACGATGATCAGCAGGGCGGACCCGACCAGGTCGAAGGCACGCTTCGTGTAGAGCTTGCGCCCCGAGTAGGTCGGCGTCTCGACGTGGATCAGCGGCAGACCTTGGACCGGACGCGTGTGGATGCGCGGGCCGCCGATGTCAGTCAGGCTCGGGGCGACGACCAGGTGCTGTCGGCCGGGCTCCAGCGACCAGCTGAGCTGGCGGACGCGCTCCGGGGGCAGGTCGTCGGCACTGGTGATGACGACGGTGTCGGCACCGGTGGCGGCGAGGGCGTCCGTCAGGTCGTCGAAGCCACCGAAGCTCTGCACGGTCGACCCGGGCAGGACTCCGCGGGTCCCCGCCGACACCGCTGCGCCGACGACGCGGTAGCCGGCCTCCGGCGAGCGTCCGAGCTCGCGTGCCAGGTGCAGCACGCTGGCGGTCGAGCCCACCAGTAGGACCTTCGCGGAGTAGTTGCCGCGCTTGCGCTCGGCGACCAGCCACTGGCGCCAGATCCACCGCGACAGCAGCAGCACGACGATGCCGACCGGGAACGCGATGAGGATGTAGCCGCGGGCCAGATCGACGTGGAGCAGGTACGCGGCGATCGCCAGGACCCCGAAGACACGCACGCTCGAATCGGCCACCAGGCGGTACTCGGTGCTGCCGACGCCGATGACGCGGTCACCACGGGTGTCGTAGAGGGCCAGAGCGGTCATCCACACGGCGATCACGACGATGGAGATCCCGGTGTAGCTCAGGCGCAGGTCAGCCGTGTTGGTGGCCAGGTTCGAGTCGAGACCGAGCCACGCGATCTGCACGCCGAACACGACCCAGAACAGCGCGAGCAGGTCGGTGATCAGGACGCGGCGCGAGAACGACCGGCTCCACTCCTCGGTGGAGCCCGTCGACGGGGAGACCCGCACCGCGCCCGCTGTCATGTCCGCCACCGGCTCACCACGTCGCACCGCCGTCGGTCGAGACCGCGACGGTGTCGCCGGCCCAGAGCCAGACGTCGTCCCCGGATCGGTCCAGGCTGATCGGCCCCTCGGTGGCGGCGTCCGCGTCACAGCCGATCGGAGTGGTCGTCGTCGCGGGCGTCACACCGACGGCGGGCATCGACTCGATCTGCACGCCGTCACAGGTGTCGGTGCCGATGCGGGCGAGCGAGTAGTCGTTGCCGGCGTCGGCCATCGAGCGGACGCCGTCGAGCGGCACGTCCACCCAGTCGCCGGTACCGGACCGCCAGTCGAGCTGACCGTCGCAGATCACGACGGAGGTCTGCTTGCCCTGGAACGCCTCGATCGGGTCGCTGCAGGGCGGGTCGACGACACCGGTCGACAGGACGACACCCGCGGTCGAGATGCCCGCCCCGGCATCGCCGTCCGCGGCGGCGTTCCAGGTCACGCCGTCGTCGGTGCTGGAACGGACCGTGGGCGTGCAGTCGTCGCCGACACCGGCCAGGACCGTCAGGCTCGCGCTGGAGGCGCGGATCGCCATGACCGACGAGACGTCGCCTCCCAGCGTGACCGGCTTCCAGGTCGCTCCCGCGTCGAGGGTGTGCTCGAGGGTGGGGGCGGGACCGCCGCACGTGCCGCCGGTCGCGCGCCATGCCTCCTGGCCGTCGACCGCGGCGAGGGACCGACGTGCGCCGGCGGCGTCAGCGGTGGGGCTCGGTGATGGGCTCGTGCTGGAGCGCGGTGAGCTGGAGAAGGTCGGGATGGGGCCCGCCGGGTCACCTGAGTTCGGTGCGGTGCGTCCCAGTGCGAGCGTGACGAGTGCGATGTCGATGACGACCAGCACGACGATCACGATGGCGACCCAGATCAGGGTCGTTCGTGTACGCGTCGAGCCGAGGTTTCGGGTCCCCCGGCGTGCGTTCATGTCCCCCGACCTCGCTTCAGCGCTCGGCGCGACTCAGCGCGCCGAGCTTCTTCCCGCCGCGCTTCGGCGGCTTGACCTTCGGTGTGTTCTCGTCCTCTTCGAGGCCGTAGCCGTACCCGTAGCCGTACCGGCCGTAGCCGTAGGCGCCCGGGCCGCGGACGGGCATCATCGTGATGACGAAGCCGGCGATGGGCGCACCCACGCTCTCGAGTGCGGAGACCGCGGCGGCGAACTGGCCCTTGTGCGTCTTGCCCGAGGCCACGGCGACGATCGCGCCGGAGGCCTTCTTCGCCAGGATCGCCGCGTCGGTGACGGGCAGCAGCGGCGGGGCGTCGAACAGGACGTAGTCGAACTCGCCCTCCAGGCGTTCGATGAGGTCCTGCATGGCGCGGGAACCGAGGAGCTCGGACGGGTTCGGCGGGATCTGACCGGCCGGCAGCACGACGAGGTTGCCACGGCCCCAGGGCTGGGCGACGTCCTCCAGCTCGGCACGCCCGATGAGCACGTCGGTCAGGCCGGCGTTGGTCTCGACCTCCATGTACTCGGCGACGCGGGGACGACGGAGGTCGGCGTCGATCAGGATGACGCGGAAGCCGGCGCTGTCGAGCGCGATCGCCAGGTTGGCGACCGTGGTGCTCTTGCCCTCGGACTGCACGGACGACGTCATCACGAAGGTGCGGGCGCCGGTGCCGATGTCCAGGAACTGCAGGTTCGTGCGGAGCGTGCGGAACGACTCGGCACGCGGGCTGCGTGGGTCGACCTGCACGATCAACGGACGCTCCGAGGCCTTGCTGTCGAAGGCGATACCGCCGACGACCGGCTTGTCGCTGATCTTCTCGACGTCCTGCTCGGTACGGACGCGGTTGTCCAGCGTCTCGCGGAGGACGGCGATGCCGACGCCCAGTGCGAGACCGACCAGGAGGCCCAGGGCCACGTTGACGGGGACGTTGGGGCTGACCGGACTGCTCGGCACGTCGGCCTGCTTCACGCGGGTGAGCTTGACGCTGCTCGTTCCCTCGGCGTCGGTGGCCTCGATGTCCTCGACGACGTTGGTCAGGCTCTGCGAGGTCGCGTTCGCGATGTCTGCCGCCTGGACCGGGTCCGTGTCGTTCACGCTGATCGAGATCAGGGTCGTGCTCGTCGGCGCGGTCGCGGACACCATCGTCGCGAGCTGGTCGGCGTTCATGTCGAGCTGGAGCTTCGAGATGACCGGCAGGAGCACGATCGGCGTCGACACCAGGTTCGAGTACGTCAGGACGCGCTGCTGGGTGAAGGTGTTGCCCTGCGCCAGGTCACTCGCGCTGCCGGAGGTCTCCGTCGAGACGAAGACCTGCGCCGAAGCGGAGTACACCGGCTTCTTCAGCAGGGAGAAGCCCGCGGCAGCGGCGACCCCGACGAGTGCCAAGACCAGGATGAGGACCCATCCCTTACGTAGCACGGTGATGTAGTCGCGTAGTTCCACGCGGCCCGCCTTCCCCGACGATCCCGCCGCTCTCCCGTGGTCCCGACACGAGTGCACTGGGGATGTCCCAGCAGACGGCATTCAAATAGTGCCACATGATCGAGCAACGCTCGGCTGTATCGGCCGTTCTGGGCCTCCCGTCCTCTACGGTGAGCCCATGAGCACCGAGTCCGACGTGACCCACGCCGAGCCCGACACCAGTCGCCAGCGGGACCTCGTGATCCTGCTGGTCGCGCTGGGGGTGGCGGTCATCCTGGCCCGGGTCGCGGCCGGCTTCAGCACCGCGGGGAAGATCCAGCCGCCCGTGATGCAGGTCCTGGTCGCCGACTTCGCCGTCTGGCTGCCGCTCGTCGCGGGCATCGTCTGGGTGCTGCGACGATCGGCGGGTACGGACCATGCGGCGCGCCTGCGACTGGGACTCGGCGACGCGATCTTCGCGATCGGCATCGTGATCCTCTGCCGGGTCTTCGACGTGTTCCTCGGTCTGGCCTTCACCGGCTCGACCGGTCTCGCGCCGGCACCGACCCTCGGGACGCCGGACATCGGCCTGCTCGTCGTGTCGGCCATCGGCATCGTCCTGGTCAGCCCGTTCCTGGAAGAGGTCTTCTTCCGCGGGCTCTTCCAGCGCCGGATGGCCGCTGAGCTGACGCCGCGGACCCGCTTCCTGGCCGTGCTGCTCACCGCGTTCCTGTTCGCGGTCCTGCACGTCCTGCTCGGAGCCGGCGGGACCCAGCTCGAGGGCTTCCGGGTGTTCCTGACGATCTTCGCCCTGGGGTCGTTGACCGGCACCCTGGTCGCGATGACGAACCGCATCGGCGGCGCGATCCTGGCGCACGTGCTGTTCAACGCGGTCGCGGTCGTCGCGACCTGGCCTCGCTGAGTCGAGCCGCGCCTCCCGGCACGCGACAGCGACAGCCGCGACCGGACCCGCGACCAGAGGATGACCCCGGTCATCCCCGCAGCGGTCGCGCCGAGCACCGGGCGGAGGAGACGTTGGACGCATGTCCAACGGAAGCCACTCCACCACGACCACCACACGCGCCATCGGCGTGCTCACCATCGCGGCCGCCCTGGTCGCGGCGACGACCGGCTGCGCCATGATCCGGCAGCAGACGGCGGACGCCTGGTCCGTGACCTACCAGGTCACCACGGACGCCCCTGCCGGAACCGCACTGACCGACGTGTCCGTCCGCGGGGCCGAGCGGCGGGGCGACGCACCGACCGCGCACCGGTACCCGCAGGTGACGACGACCGCGCTGTCAGCCGGTACGGCCGGATCGCGGTGGCAGCAGAAGGCGATCGTCCTGACCGGCGACCGCGCACGCGTCGCCGTCACGCCGCCGCCGGAAACGACCGCCACCTGTCGGGTGCTGCTGGACGGCAAGCGCGCGATCGCAGAACGACAGGGGCAGCCCGGGAGGCCCGTCACCTGTTCCGTGACGACGCCCCCGTTCCCGGGGTGACCGCTCGGCGCGGCCGGTTGGCGGAGTGCCCGGGCGGCCGGGGCGCCCGAGGTCCGCAGGTGTCGGACGATCTCCGCCGCGAGACCGAGGTGGCGGTCGACGTCCCGGCTGTTCGTCCAGCGAAATGCGGACAGACATCCGCCGGCGATCGCAGTACGAATACGCAAGGAGGTTTCGAAAACCTCCCGCGAGTTCGGGCAGCGTCGCCCGGGCCGCCCATCGTGGAGGATCTGTCATGACCAGAACACCATCGATCGGACGTCGGATCAGGCGTCTCGGATTCGTCACGTCGATCGCCGGGCTCGTGCTCGGCGGAGCGCTCGTCACCGCCGGACCGGCGAGCGCCGCGACGACCTGCGCACCGACCTGGAGTGCGTCCACCGCGTACTCCGGCGGCGCGAGCGTGAGCACCGGCAGCACGAACTACACCGCGAACTGGTGGACGCAGGGCGATGACCCGGCGACCCACTCCGGAGCCACCGGCTCCGGGCAGCCGTGGACCTCGGCAGGGAGTTGCACCCCCGCCAGCACCGGCGGCGGGGGCACCGGTGGCGGTGGTAGCGGAGGCGGCACCGGCGGCGGCACCGGGACCGGCGCCACCACCGGGACCCTGTTCAGCCCGTACAAGGACGTCACGGTCAACCTGAACTGGAACACCAACGTGATGCAGACCGCGATCACCGGCAGCACGATCCCGGTGGCCGGCGGGTCGAACAGCCTCGCGACGAAGGTCCCGAAGCTCCGGCCGCTCTCGCTCGCCTTCGCGACCGGGACGTGTGGCAGCGAGAACTGGGGCGGTGTGGCCGGCGACGCCTTCGCGAAGGCGAACGTGCTGGCGCTCGACGCCGCGGGTGTCGACTACGTCGTCTCGACGGGAGGCGCGGCTGGGTCGTTCAAGTGCACCTCCGGGGCAGCGATGAACGCCTTCATCGCCCGCTACGCCTCGCCGCACCTGGTCGGCATCGACTTCGACATCGAGAGCGGTCAGTCGGCGGCGGACATCCGGTCGCTCGTCAGCTCGGCAGCGGCCGCGCAGGCGCAGTACCCGAAGCTCCGGTTCTCGTTCACCCTCGCCACCCTCGCGGCGTCGAACGGGTCCTTCGCCGGATTGAACAGCACCGGGGACACGACCGTCACGGCGATCAAGGCCTCGGGGCTGACGAACTACACGATCAACCTCATGACGATGGACTTCGGCGGGGCGTCCTCGGCGGTGTGCGTCGTCACGAACGGCGCCTGTGACATGGGTGCCTCGACGGTGCAGGCGGTCAAGAACCTGCAGCACACGTACGGCACTCCGTCCAACAAGATCGAGGTCACGCCGATGATCGGCGTGAACGACGTCGTCAGCAACGTGTTCACCCTCGCCGACGTCGACACGGTCTCGGCGTACGCGCGGGCGAACGCACTGGCGGGCGTGCACTACTGGTCGCTCGACCGTGACACCCCGTGCGCGCAGAGCACCGCCTCGGCGACGTGCAGCTCCCGACCGGACGCTGCCCTGTCGTACACGAACCGGTTCCTCACCGCCCTGGGGAAGTGAGCTCCGGAGCGTCCGATCATCGACGGGCCGTTCGGTGTGACCTCGGTCGCGCCGGGCGGCCCGTCGTCGTTCCCCCGCGCAGGGGCGGGCCGGTCTGCGGGAGGCGATCCGGGCCTCCCGGCTGGTCCGCTGAGCGCCGCTCGAGGGACGCGTTCTCCTTGCGGGCTTCCATGTACGAGCTATGAGGCCCTACAGTTTCCACGTTGTAACGCGGCCCTCTAGGGGGGTGGCCGCGGGACACGTACCCGCACAAGGCGGCCAGACCGCCGACGAATGACCGGACGACGCCGTCCACGAGGAGCACACACCCTTGCGTCCCAACCCCACGCAGACCCGGAGGCGCAGACGCGTCCTCGGGTCGTCCCTCGCCGGAGCCCTGGTCGGAGCGCTTGCGCTCGGCGGGCTCGGTATCTCCGCACTGCCGGCAGCAGCCGCCCCGGACGCCCGCACAGTGGTGTCCGGAGAGGCCCGCTTCCAGGTGCTCTCCCCCACCCTGATCCGCACCGAGTACGCCGGTGACGGGCAGTTCACCGACCAGGGCACGTTCAACGTGGTCGGGCGCGACGACTTCGCCGCGACCCCGTTCACCAAGACCGTGCAGGACGGCTGGCTGACGCTCGACACCGGCTCGATGACCGTGCAGTACCGGGAGGGCACCGGCGACTTCAGCCAGGACAACCTCCGGGTGAAGCTCACGACCTCCCTGGGCCAGGCCGTCACCGGCTCGCCCTGGGTCACCGCCGAGACGCCCTCCTGCGCGGTGGGCACGCTCTGCGAGGGCGAGGCACTCGCGCTGCAGGGCCTGGCGTCCGCCAAGGACCACGCCGGGTACACCGGATCGGGCTTCGCCGCCGGGTTCGAGAACGTCGGCAACTCCATGACGTTCCGCACGACCGTGCAGCAGGCCGGGTCGTACGACCTCGCCATGCGCTACGCCAACAACCAGGGCGGCGACGGCAAGGTCGAGACCCGCACGCTGAGCATCGTCGTCGACGGCGGGGCACCGGTCACGCTGCGCCTGCCGGCCGGCAAGAACTGGGACGAGTGGAAGCAGACGACCGCGGCCCTCGACCTGACCGCCGGCCAGCACACGGTCAAGGTCGTCCGCGGTGACGGCGACTCCGGTCGGGTGAACGTCGACAGCCTGGCGATCGTCCCCTCGGGTGCCGCCTACCCGGCGCCGACCGCCGCGAACGCCGGTCAGGACTGCGCCTTCGGCGCGGTCTGCGAGGCCGAGGACGCCGGCAAGGCCGGCAACGCCCAGGTCGCGACCGACCACAACGGCTTCTCCGGCGACGGCTTCGCCTCCGGCCTGTGGGGCGGCGCCGACTCGGCACTGACCACGCACGTCACGGGTGTCCCCGCCGCGGGCGACTACGCCCTGCAGGTGCGGTACGCGAACGGCACCGGGAACTCCCCGGCGCTGACCGTCGCACCGACCGGACAGGAAGCCACCACCGGCACCCTGGCCCCGACCAGCGGCTGGGACTACTGGAACACGGTGACGGTCCCCGTGCACCTGGCCGCCGGCGCGAACGACATCGCGCTCGGCTGCCCGACGGTCGACAACAACTGCAACGTGAACGTCGACACCATCGCGGTCGTCGACACCGCGTCGCCGGTGCTCGCCGCGCACGCCCCGCTCGGCGGCTACCGTCGTGACCTTGACACGGCCAACGGCTCCGTCAAGACCAACCCGGGCCTGCTCTACCAGGACGGCTGGTCGCTGCTCGACGACACCGCCTCGGCGCTGTACGACACCGCGTCCGAGAAGACCACGCCCCGTGGTGACCACGGCGGCGAGGGCTACCAGGACGGCTACGTCTTCGGGTACGGCACCGAGTACACGACCGCGCTGAAGGACCTGGCGACCCTGACCGGGCCGTCGAAGCTCCTGCCGCAGTGGGCGTACGGCGTCTGGTACTCCGAGTACTACGACCGCTCGCAGCAGGACTACCTGGACATCGCGAAGAAGTTCAAGGACGAGGGCGTCCCCGTCGACGTCATGGCGATCGACACCGACTACAAGATCGGCAGCCCGACGAACGAGGGCGACAGCAAGTGGGACGGCTGGTCGGTCGACCCGGCCCGCATCCCGGACATGACGAGCCTGCTCGCCGACTGGCACGCCGAGGGCATCCACAACACCCTCAACATCCACCCGTCGATCTCGAGCCAGGACCCCAAGTTCGCCGAGGCCCAGGCCACGGCGAAGGGCAAGCTCACCAAGGGCGACGGCGACCGCTACCTGTTCGACTGGTCGGACCCCGACCAGCTCAAGGCCTACTTCGACCTGCACACGTCGCTGCAGCCGGAGGGCGTCGACATGTGGTGGCTCGACTGGTGCTGCAGTGAGAACTCGAAGTACTCCGCCAACGGTGTCACCCCGGACGCGTTCATCAACCAGCAGTACGCGAAGTACACGGACGAGCAGCTCAAGGGCCGCGGTCTGGCGTTCTCCCGCGCGTACGGCTCGCTGACCGCGGGCGGCTACGGCAACCCGCAGGCCGTCCCGACCGGACCGTGGGCCGACAAGCGCACCACGGTGCACTTCACCGGCGACACCACGTCGACCTGGCAGGAACTCGCAGCCCAGGTCGGGTACACGCCCGGTGAGTCGGCTGCGACCGGCCTGTCCGCGATCAGCCACGACATCGGTGGCCACAACGGCGGCCAGTACGGCATCGAGGGCAAGGAGCCGGGCACGACCCAGCTCCCCGCGGACATGTACGCCCGCTGGGTCCAGTTCGGTGCCTTCCAGCCGATCGACCGCCTGCACAGCAACCACAGCGACCGGCTGCCCTGGCAGTACCCGGCCGAGGCGAACGCGTCGGCGAAGCAGTTCCTCAACCTCCGCGAGGACCTGCTCCCCCTGACCTACACGCTCGCTGCCGACGCCACGGCGACCGGCACCCCGATGCTGCAGCCGCTCTACCTGCAGTACCCGGAGGCGCAGGAGTCCTACGCCCAGGCCGGCTCCGAGTACCTCTACGGCAAGGACGTGCTGGTCGCGCCCGTCACCACCGGCAACGGTGACGACGGCACCGCCACCCGCTCCGTGTGGTTCCCGGCCGGCGACTCGTGGACCGACTGGTTCACCGGCAAGACGTACGAGGGCGGCACGACGGCCGACGTCACGACGGACCTGACCACCATGCCGGTGTTCGTCCGCAGCGGCGGCATCGTCCCGACCCGCTCGCACCACGTCGCGAACGACGCCGCACCGCTCGACGCGGTCACGGTGACGGTCGCGACCGGCGCCGACGGCACCTTCGCCCTGCACGAGGACTCGGGCGAGGGCCAGCCGACGAAGGCCACGGCCCGTGCGGCTGGCGACTCCGCGTCGACCGCCATGCGGTTCACGCAGCAGGCCGACGGCGGCACGCTGGACATCGCCCCCGCCGACGGCTCGTTCACCGGCCAGGTGCGCGACCGCTCGTGGACGGCGACGTTCACGAATGCCGAGCGCCCCGTGTCGGTCACCATCGACGGCGCCCCCGTCGCCGCGTCCGACTGGACGTACGACGCCGACAGCCGCACCATCACGGTGCCGGTCGCCGAGCGCTCGGTGACGGACCGGACCGTCGTGCGGTACTCCAGCGTCGCTGCTGCGGTGCCGAGCCTCCAGGTCGCGTCCCCGCAGGTCACCGCCGGTGGCACGCAGACCGTGACCGGCTCCGGGTTCCCGGCGAACGCGACGGTCACGCTGTCGACGACGCCGGCCCTCGGTGGCGAGGTCACCGTGCGCACCGACGCCGACGGCACGTTCAGCAGTGACCTGGCGGTGCCGGCCACGGCCTCCGGTCGGGTGACGGTGTCCGCTTCGGTGGGCGGCGTCGTGCTGGCCCGGGTTGCCTTCACGGTGACCGCGGCTCCCCCGACGGCATCGCCGTCACCCACGCCGGGCTCCCCCACACCCACACCGGGTGACCCTGCGCCGGGCTCGCCTGCGCCGGGTGCCGGCGCGGGCGCCGGACCGGGTGCCGGTGACGGTGCGGGTGACCAGCCGGGAGGCTCGTCCTCCGTCGGTGACGGCGCCCTCGCCTGGACGGGTGCGAACGTCGTGCCGATCGGGATCCTCGCCGTGGTGCTCCTCGCCGCGGGCGGACTGCTCCTGGCACAGCGGATGCGTCGCCGCCGCGCGCAGTAGCGCAGGAGACGCGGGAGCGCTGCGCTCCTGAACGCCGAACGGCGGGGTACCCGGGAACGGGTGCCCCGCCGTTCGGCGTCCCCGGCGGCAGACGGAACTGTCCGCCCCTCTTCGGGTCGACGCACCGGCGCAGCCCACCGCGAACCAGTAGCCTTCCCTGAACATGTCTCGCCCAACCAGCGTCATCGACAACCCCCTCGTCCGGCAGACCCCGATCACGGGTCTGCTGGCCCTCGGTGCGCTGCTGAGCCTGGTGCTCCCGTCGCTCGAGATCAGCCATCCCGGGCTGTTCCTCGCCAGCCTGGTCGCCACCGCCGTCGCGACCGTGCTCGCTGCGTTCGCACTGCGGTTCCCGCGCGCGATCGCACTCATCCCGATCCTGTTGGCCGTCGACTTCGTGTCCCTCGCCCTGTTCCGCACCGGCACCGGTGCCGGAGCGTCGGTGTTCACGTCCCTGGTGGTCCTGCCCGTGGTGTGGTGGGCCTCCCTCGACGGACGACGCACGATCGTCTACTCGGTCCTCGGTGTCACGCTCGTGATCCTCGCTCCGTACGTGCTCCTGCCGGACAACGCGCCGCGGGTCAGCGAACTCGTGCGCCTCGGCATCACCGTCGTGGTGTTCGGCACCGTCGCCGTCATCGTGCACGAGCTCTCCCGGCGTGCACGCCGCTCCGTCCGCTCCGCCCAGGCCCGCGAGGACAAGGTCCTCGAGGAGATCAGCCGCGCCGCCGACGTCCAGCGTTCCCTGCTGCCGACCTCCAGCGACGGACTGGGCGACTTCGTCACCGTCGCGGGCACCTGTCTCCCGGCGAAGAGCGTCGGTGGCGACTTCTTCGACTGGTACCGCACCGAGAACGGCATCGCCGTCGGGCTCGGCGACGTGATGGGCAAGGGCGTCGGCGCCGGACTCATCGCCGCCGCGGTCCGGGCCACGATCCGCAGCGCCCGCACGGTCGACGACGCCTCCGAGGCCCTGCGCCGTGCCTCCGACGGCCTCGCCGCCGAGGGTGCCGGCACCGACGTCACCTTCACCACGCTGTTCCACGCCCGCATCGACGACGACGGGTCGCTGCAGTGGGCGGACGCCGGGCACGGGCTGAGCTTCATCCTCCGTGCTGCCGGAGGGGTGGAGCGCCTGCGTTCGGTCGACCTGCCGCTGGGGATGGGCCTCCGGGACGAGTGGGCGACCACCACCGGGACCCTGGAGCCGGGCGACCTGCTCATCTCGTTCAGCGACGGCGTGCTCGACCTGTTCGGCGGGCGCGACGACGCCGTGGACTCGGTCGCCGAGCTGGCGCGCGCCGACCGGACGCCGGCTGCGATCGTCGCGGCCCTCGCCGACCGTGCGGCCGAGGTGCCGCACGACGACGACGTGACCGTCATCGCGATCCGCCGCGAGGCCGCCGCCACCGGAGTCACCGAGGTCACGGCCGCGCCGCTGTCCCGCTCCCGCGCCGTCTGACCTGCGGGTGCCCGGCCGGGCTACGCCGACCAGTCGGGCCGGACGAAGCCGCTCTCGTAGGCGAACACGACGGCCTGCACCCGGCTCGCGGCCCCGACCTTGCCGAGCACGCTGCTGATGTGGGTCTTGACGGTGGCCTCGCTGATCCACAGGTCCTTCGCGATCTGCGCGTTGCTGGCCCCGCGGACCAGGGCGGTGAGGACCTCCCGCTCACGGGCGCTCAGTGATGCCAGCACCGGTGCGTGCTCGGCTGGCGGGACCGCGGGCGCACCGGCGGCGCCGCCGGTCGTGCCCCCGCCGGACCGGGCGCCGAGCAACCGGTTCTCGAGCAGCGCACGGGTCATCGACGGCGCGATGAGGGTGTCGCCGGTGTGCGCCGAGCGGACCCCGGCGGCGATGAGGTCGGGGCCGGCGTCCTTGAGCAGGAACCCGAGCGCCCCGGCCTGCACGGCGTCGAGCAGGTACTCCTCGTCGTCGAAGGTGGTGAGGATGACGACCGCGCCCGCGGTGCCGGCGGAGACGATCGACCGGGTGGCCGAGATGCCGTCGAGCACCGGCATCCGGACGTCCATCAGCACGACGTCGGGGCGGAGTTCGGCGCAGACGGCGATCGCCTCGGCCCCGTTCGGCGCCTGGCCGACCACGGTCAGGTCGGGTTCGGCGTCGACCATCATCCCGAGACCCGTGCGGACCACGGCCTGGTCGTCGACGATCACCACGCGGATCACGACGCGACCGCCCGACGACCGGCCGGAGCAGGAGCAGGAGCAGCAGGAGCAGTCGCAGCGCCAGCCGGACCGGCAGCGACACCCGACCCCGTGACGGGCCGGAGGCTGCCCGCGGTCTGACCACGGGCCTCCCGGGGGGCCTCGAGCGTGACGCGCCACCCACCGCCCTCGGCCGGACCCGCGTCCAGGACACCGCCGATGGAGGCGGCGCGCTCCCGCATCCCGCGGATCCCGGCGCCACCGGCGGCGAGTTCGGGGACCCGGGGGCTGCCCTCGGAGCCCCCGTCGTCCAGGACCTCCAGGCGGATGCGGTCCTCGGAGGCGGCCAGGCTGATCCGCACCGACGAGCCGTCGGAGTGCACGAGGGTGTTCGTCAGGGCTTC
Organism: Curtobacterium sp. MCPF17_047; assembly: GCF_003234045.1. NCBI lineage: Bacteria > Bacillati > Actinomycetota > Actinomycetes > Micrococcales > Microbacteriaceae > Curtobacterium > Curtobacterium sp. MCPF17_047. The sequence goes on from NZ_QKSF01000018.1 coordinate 50,797, forward strand.
CTGGCAGACGCGGAGGACGGCGAAGTCCTGCATCACGCCCAGGCTCTCGGGCACACGCAGGTCGGCCTCGACGCGGACGCCGGTCGCGCGGACGCGGTCGACGGCGTCCTCGAGCGCGCTCCGCAGCGACACCGGGGCGTCGGTCGTGCCGCCGTCACCGCCCGCGCGGAGGACACGCACGACCTTCCGCATCTCGGACAGCGCCTGCTGCCCGGTGCCGGCGACCCACGCGGCGTACTCGGCGAACTCGGCCTGGTCCGCGACGCCGACCCGCACCAGGGCCTGCGAACGGACGACGATGGCGGCCATGTGGTGGGCCACGACGTCGTGGACCTCGCGGGCGACGGCGGTCCGCTCCTCGGACGCGATGCGGGCCTGATCAGATTCCCGCAGCCGGACGAGCTCCTCGTTGCGGCGCTGCAGCACGAGCTCGGAACGACGACGACGGGCGGTGGCACGGCCGAGGACCGCGCACGCCACGAGCAGGATCCCCATCAGGACGATGGTCGACCAGTCCGCGTCGCTCGACCACACCCGCCACGCGCGGAGGACCGGCAGCCACGCGCTGACCGGCTCGTACCGGAGGGGCAGGAACATCGCCATGGACGTCGGCACCGCCGCGACGGCCAGCACGGCGACCACCCGACGCCCGGCGGCGCACGCCAGGTAGACGGCGATGACGAGGGGGATCAGTCGCACCGTCAGCACGTCGAACGCCCACGTCGGCCACGCCACGACGAGCCCGACCACCACCAGCAGCGGGTACGGCGAACGCTGGCCGACGACGATGCAGAGCGCGACGAGCGCCGCCGTCACCCGGTAGTCGTCGAGGCGCGTCGGGTACCAGCCGGCGCGGTGCAGCCCCTCCATCGCGAGGAGTGCGACGGCGAGGAACACGACCCCGGCCAGGGCAGAACGCGCCCACGGCGGGATCGAGAGAGGACGCATGGCGTGAGGCTAGCCGCCCGAGGCGGCTCCGCGCCTCCCCCGAACGACGGAAGCGCCGGGTCCGGACGATCAGTCGAACGGACGGGAGGCCCACCACCTTCCGCCGATGCGCCTCCCGCCCGCCTCGTCAGAGGCTGGACCTGCCGCAGTGCGCGGCCCGCCGCAGTCCGCGGCCGTCGAACGGAGCACCTGATGCAGAAGAAGACCGCTGTCAGTCTGGCCACCCTGGCCCTCATCCTGGCCATCGCGGGGACCGGTGCCGCGGCGGCGACCATCGGGGGCCCGGACGCCTCGTCGGACGTCGTGCGTCCCGCGACCACGTCGACCGTCGTGCAGACCACGGTCGCGACCTCGGACGACGACGGATGGCCGGGGCAGCTGCCGGACGCGGACCGCTTCCGGACGCTCTCGCGGTCGGACCAGCACGCGGTGCTCCGACGGGTCGACCGGCTGCTCGGGGACCTCGGCGGGTCCCGTGCCAGCGAGGGGCTCGTCCGGCAGCTCAGCGGCTACCGGAGTGAGCTGGCGCGCGTGCTGCGGTGAGTGCGGCGGCGCGCGCGGATGCCGGCATGCGAGCCGTGTCGCCCACCACGAGGCTCGGCACGATCCGGTCACGATCGGCACCGGCGGCCGGCACGTGCCGCACACTGGCCGCATGACATGGGGGAAGACAGCGCTGGCGATCGGGATCGTGTGCGCGATCGGGGCCGGCGCCGCCGGCTGCTCGGTGGCCGCGGTCGGACGCTGCGTCGACTACGTCTCGATGACCCCGGCGGAGCAGGCACGGCAGGCGACCCTGGTCGTCGACGCCGACGTCCGCTCGACCGACCGCACGGTCGAGGCCTTCGGCCGGTACCGCGTGTACGAGGCCACGGTCACCGCGTCCCGGAAGGGTGGGAAGCTGCACGACCGGATCGACGTGATCGCGACCTCCGACCAGTGCACGACGAGCGGCCAGCCCGTCGAGTACGTCGACGGCGACCCGCTCGCCGAGCCCGGCAGCTACCGCCTGTCCCTGACGCGGGTCCGGGGCGGAGGCCCGTGGCAGCTCGTCGTGCCGGGTGCCGCCGAGCGTCTCGACGGCTGACCGCCGCGGCTCAGACCTCGACGTCGCTGCCCATCGTCACCGTGCGGCGGAGCGGCAGCCCGAAGCGTGCCGCCGGGTCGGCAGCGTTGTGCGCCATCGCGACGAACAGCTTCCGCCGCCACGACACCATGCCGCCCTTGCCCGCGCCGGTCCGGAGTGCTCCGCGTGAGATGAAGTACGACGCCGTGGACATGTCCTCCTGCGCCAGGTCGAGCACACCCCCGGCACACGCGGCACGCATCGCGGCGGGCAGGTCCTGGTCGTCGGAGAACCCGAACGTGATGGTGATGTGGTCGATGCCGTCGTCGTCGTAGCCGAGCTCGTCGCGGCGGAACGCCTCCTCCATCGCCACGTGCGGCACGTTCGCGGTCAGGACGGACACGATGATGACCCGCTGGTGGACGACGCCGTTGTGCTCCACGTTGGCACGGAGCGCGAGCGGGGTCGTCTCCTTGTTCGGGTGCGGGAACACCGCGATGCCCGGGACGCGCGGGATGTGGTCGGCGTTGACGGTCTCGATGAACTCGGCCAGCGAGCCCTCCCGCTTCCGGCGCTCGATCTGCACGAGCTGCCGGCCGCGGTGCCAGGTCGTCATGAGGGTGATCACGGCGAGGGCGATGAGCAGCGGCACCCATCCGCCGTGCAGGACCTTCGACAGGTTGCCGGCGAGGAAGGTCAGTTCGAGGCCGCCGAACACCACGGCGACGGTGACGAGCTTCCAGGTCGCCCAGCGCCACAGCGGCTTCACGACGACGAGCAGCAGCAGGGTGTCGACGACCAGTGCGCCGGTGACCGAGACGCCGTACGCGGTGGCGAGTGCGGCCGAGGAGCGGAAGGCGAGCATGATCGCCATCACGCCGATGAACAGCAGCAGGTTGACGGCCGGCAGGTAGACCTGGCCGCCCTCGCGCTTCGACGTCTGCCGGATGGTCAGCGGCGGCAGGAGCCCGAGCTGCACGGCCTGACGGGTGAGCGAGAACGCGCCGGAGATGACGGCCTGGCTGGCGATCACGGTCGCGGCGGTGGCCAGGATCACGACGGGCAGCTGCGCCCAGTTCGGGAACAGCAGGAAGAACGGGTCCTTCGTCGCGGTCGGGTCCTCGAGCACCAGGGCCGCCTGGCCCAGGTAGTTGCAGACGAGCGCGGGGAACACCACGAAGAACCAAGCCCGGAGGATCGGCATGCGCCCGAAGTGGCCCATGTCGGCGTAGAGCGCCTCGGCGCCGGTGATGGCGAGGACGACGGCGCCCATCGCGATGAAGGTGATGAACGGGTGCGCGAACAGGAACGCGATCGCCCACGTCGGGGACAGTCCCTGCAGGACGCCCGGGTGCTCGACGATGCGCGGGATGCCGGCGACCGCGATGACGATGAACCAGAGCATCATCACGGGACCGAACGAGGCGCCGACCTTCGCGGTGCCGAACTTCTGCACGATGAACAGCCCGACGAGGATCACGGCGGCGATCGGCACGATCAGGTGCTCGACGGACGGGGCTGCGGTGCCCAGACCCTCGACCGCGGACAGCACCGACACCGCCGGGGTGATCACGGAGTCGCCGTAGAACAGGGCCACCCCGACGATGCCGATGACCAGGAACACCGTCGTGCCGCCCGGACGGTGCGCGTGCAGCCGTCGGGCGAGTGCGGCGAGCGCCATCACCCCGCCCTCACCGTGGTTGTCGACGCGCATGAGCACGAGCACGTACTTGATCGACACGACGATGGTGATCGACCAGAAGAGCAGCGAGATGACGCCGTAGACGTCCTCGGGGACGGGTCGGACGATGCCGCCGTCCACGGAGAACACGGTGCGCATCGAGTAGAGCGGGCTGGTGCCGATGTCGCCGAACACGACGCCGAGCGCAGCGAGGGCCAGGCCGGCCTTGCCACGGTGCCCACGGGCCTCCCGGCCGGCGGGGTGCTGCGCGGCCTTCGCGGGATGCGTGGCGTCGTCGCCGGGACCGGCGTCACCGGGCTGGGCATCGCGCCCACCCGAGGGGCGGTCGGACGACTGCGACGATGCGCGGGTCTCGGTCACAGCAGGTACTCCAGTCCGGGCCGTACGGGTGCGACGGCCGCGCCCATCATGCACCCGCGGAGTGACAGCGGAGCGCCGGGAACACCCGCGCCTGCGCCCAACGGCTCTACCGGTCCTGCTCCGGCACCGTCACGATCCGGTTCTGGTACGCCCAGACCACGGCCTGCAGGCGGGACCGGACGCCGAGTTTCGGCAGCATGCGTGCCAGGTGTGACTTCACCGTGGACACCTCGACGACCAGCTCCGCGGCGATCTCCTCGTTCGACATGCCCTGCGCCAGCAGGAGCAGGACGTCGCGTTCGCGCGCGGTGAGGACGCCGTCCAGGCGGTCCCCGGTGACCGGCTGCAGGCTCCGGCGCGAGGCGAACTCGCGGAGCACCCGGCGGGTGAGCGCCTGGTCGAGGGTGCCGTTGCCGGCGGCGACCTGGCGGACGGCGCCGATGATCACGTCGGGTTCGGCGTCCTTGAGGAGGAACCCGGACGCTCCAGCCTCGAGTGCACCGAACACCAGGTCGTCCATGTCGAACGTGGTGAGCATCAGCGCCGGCACGGCCGGGTCGGCGTCGGGGCGGCAGAGTTCGCGGGCGACCTCGATGCCGTTCCGGACCGGCATCCGGATGTCGAGGACCGCGACGTCCGGACGGGTGCTCCGGGCGAGCTCCAGCGCCTGTCCACCGTCGGCTGCGACGGCGACGACCTCGATGTCGGGTTCCGCGTCGAGCAGTGCGGAGACGCCGGCGCGGACGAGGGGCTGGTCGTCGGCGACCAGGACGCGGATGGTGCGGCCGTCGGCCGGACTGTCGGTCATCGGGGGCCTTCCGTGGTGGTGCCGGGGTGCGCGGTCGCGGCCGGCGGCCGCACCATCCGCGTCC
>NZ_QKSF01000019.1:0-55576 GCF_003234045.1 Curtobacterium sp. MCPF17_047
CGCCCGCCCGCCCGGACGTCAGTGCCCGGCGGCCCGGTGCTCGGGTGCAGCTGCCAGCGAGGCGTCGAGCCGGGCCAGGAGACCCCTGAGCTGGTCCTGCTCGGCCTGGTCCAGTCCCGCGGTCGTCACCGCCTCGAGGGTCGCCCACACGGCCATGACCGGCGCTTCGAGCGCCCGCCCGGCATCGGTCAGGGACACCAGGAGCACGCGACGGTCGGACCCGGAGCGTTCACGGGTGACCAGCCCGAGGTTCTCGAGCCGGGCCAGTGCCTTCGCACTGGTCGGCGGCTCCACCATCAGCTGCCGCGTCAGGTCCGCCTGCGACTGCGGTGACACCTGCCACAGGAGCATCAGCACGAACTCCTGGCCGGCGGCGAGACCCAGGTCCTGCAGCAACGAGCCGGCGAGCTTCCGGTGTGACTTCGCCACGGCCGGGATCAACGAGCTGATCGGCACGACGGCCGGTGCCGGGATCGGCTGTGAGTCTTCCGCGTGGTCCATCGCACACCTTCCGGGAATGTTCTTAGCCGGCTAATGATTGAGACCGAGACCGACCACGAAGGAGTCAACCATGAGCACCCAGACCACATCGACCACGCCGACCATCGCCGTCTTCGCCGCCACGGGCAGTCAGGGCGGTGCCGTCACCGATGCCCTGCTCGCGGCGGGCGCCCGGGTCCGCGCACTCCTGCGGGACACGACCTCGGAGAAGGCGACGGCCCTCGCCGGACGCGGTGTCGAACTCGCGCAGATCGACGTCCACGACCCGTCGTCCCTGGTGACCGCACTGCAGGGCGTGGACGCGTTCTGGTTCATGACGACGCCCCCGGGAGGCATGCAGCAGCCCGACACGGAGGGCGAGACCGCGCAGGGCATCGCACTCGCCGACGCTGCCGCCACCGCGCAGGTGCCGCGCGTCGTCTTCAGCTCCGTGGGCGGCGCGGAGCGCGACTCCCACGTCCCGCACTTCGAGTCCAAGTACCGCGTCGAGCAGCACCTCGCCACGCTGGGGCTCCACGTGACCGTGGTCCGGCCGGTGTTCTTCACGGACAACTTCCACGCGTTCGCACCGACCCGGGAGGACGGCACCCTCGTGCTCCGGCTGCCGTTCCCCGACGGGATCCCGCTGCAGATGATCGCGACCCGCGACGTCGGCGCGATCGCGGCCACCGCGCTGCTCGACCCGACAGCAGTCCCCGCCGAGATCGAGATCGCCGGGGACGCCCTGACCGGGAGCGAGATCGCCGCGGCCTTCGCCGAGCAGACCGGCACGCCGACCCGGTACGAGGCCCTGCCCCTGGCGGTCCTGGACGGACAGGACGACATGCAGGCGATGTTCCGGTGGTTCGCCGAGACGCCCGCGTACCAGGCCGACCTCGAGCAGGTCCGCCGGATCGCCCCGACCACGTGGACGCTCGCCCAGTGGCTCGAGACCGCCGGCCCCACCCGGGACTCCTGACCCCGCGCCACCACCCCGTCATCCCACCCCGACCTGAGGACCCGACCATGCGAGCAGTGCAGTTCACCACCTACGGGGCACCCGACGTGCTCGGTGTCGTCGAGATCGACGCACCCCGTCCCGGTCCCCGCGAGGTGCTCGTCCGGGTCGCCGGCGCCGGGGTCAACCAGATCGACACCAAGATCCGCTCCGGCTCCATGGCCGGCGGCGCCGCGCTCGCCGCCCCGAGCGGCACCGGGTTCGACGCTGCCGGCACGGTCCTCCGGGTCGGCACGTCGGTGGGCGACGTCGCCCCCGGCGACCTCGTCTTCGGCACCGGCCGGGACACCCTGGCCGAGCAGGCGGTCCTGACGCAGTGGGCCAGGGTGCCTGCAGGTGTCGATCCGGTCATGGCCGGCGGATGGGGTGTCGCGGTCGAGACCGCCCACCGGCTCCTCACCGAACTCGCCGTCGACGAGGGCACCGTCCTGCTCAGCGGCGCCTCCGGCGGGGTCGGCTCAGCACTCGTCCAGCTCGCCCGCGCCCGTGGCCTCCGGGTCGTCGGCACCGCCAGCGTCGAGAACCACCCGTACCTCGCCCGGCTCGGGGCCACGCCCGTCACCTACGGCGTGGGACTCGTCGACCGCGTCCGGGCGGTCGCGCCGGAGGGTGTGGACGGTGCGCTCGACCTGTCCGGAGCCGGAGTCATCGCCGACCTCGTCGCGTTGGTCGGCGACCCGCGGAAGGTGATCTCGATCTCGGACTTCACCGCCCCGGCGCTCGGTGCCCGTGTCTCGACCGGCGCCGGGCGGACGACCGATCCCCGCGACGGGTTCGCGGAAGCCGCGGCGCTCCCCGGGTTCACACTGCAGATCGAGCGCCGGTACGCACTGGACGAGGCTGCCGCCGCGCACCGGGCAGCGGAGGGCGGTCACACGATCGGGAAGCTCGTGGTCGTCCCGTAGCTCGACGGGGCTCCGGACCGGCCGGTCCGCGAGGGCGACGACGACAGACCAGTCGTCACCGTGGGCTTCGCGTCAGCGGCCCTGGTCGCGGGTCGCGCGGCGCTGCGCGAGGACACCCTGCACTGCCCACACGACGAGTCCGACCGCGCCGACGACCGTCCCGCCCAGCATCAGCGCGCCCGCACCGATGTCCGCGTCGCCCGCCGGACCGGCCGCGTTGCTGAACCCGCCGAGCACGACCATCACGAGCCCGCAGGCGAGCAGGATCATGCCGACGAGGGCGATGGGACGACGACGCTGCATGCCACGAACACTAGTGCTCGGCGGCGCAGTGGCGGCGATCCCGCCGGTCAGAGCCAGACTGCGACGCCGCCGTGCCGTGAGCACGTGCCCCGGCGCGACTGACTGAAGCTGTAGGTGCCGTCTCCACACTTCGCGGTGGCACCGCTCGGCGCGCTCGACGAGACCTCCGGTCGGCAGACGGTGGCTCCGGCGCTGTTGACGTACGTCCCGTTCGTGCAGGTCGTCGCCGGAGCTGGGGCGGGAGCAGGAGGCGCGACGTACGTGCCGACCGTCGTCACCTGCGTGACCGGTGCCGTCGTGACGTCGTCGCTCACGAGCGTGCGACCGGTCTCCACACCGTCCGTGGACGTGACCGTCCAGGTCTTCGTCTCGACGCCGTTGACCCCAGCGGTCGTCACCGCGCTCGTGCCCTTCGCCGCGGTCGCGCTCTGGGCCGTGGTCGACGTGAACGGGATCGCCACCGTCTCCGTGACGGTCCGGGTGGTGACGACCGGTGTCGGTGTAGGGGTCGCTGTCGGTGTCGGGGTCGGTGAGCCGCTCCGGGTCGGTTCAGGCGTCGGCGTGGAGACCGGTCGCGAGGACGCCGAAACGTCCGCGACCGCCGCCAGTGGCCGCGGAGCGGTCTCCGTCGTGGGATGGGTGGCCCCGAACGCTGCGCCGGAGCCCATCATGACGAGGAAGGCGATTCCGGTGCCGAGAGCCGCGACGCTGCGCTTGCGCGGCAGGCGGAGCCAGGTGGTCCGGCGGAAGAGGACGCCGTAGACGGCGGTCACCAGCACCACCAACGCGGCCATCATCACCATGCCCCAGGGGCCGCTCGAGGCCAGCCCGATGAGTGCCACCAGGATCGTGCCGACGACACCGATCCAGGTCGTGAGTGGGATCCGGCGGCGGGGACGCGGGCTCGCCTGCGAGCCCCGGGTGGAACGAATGGACACGACACTCCTTGGAAGTGAGAACTGCACAAGTCTGTTGCGCCACGGACGTCCCCCGGAGACCCACTTCGGGGGGCCGGATGTGGCTCGTGACTCTGCGTGACGTCCCGCCGGCGATGTCCCGACCGCCCTGCATAGGCTCCGGGCACCGGCGGACCCGCCGCCGGGACCCCCCAGAGGAGCCCCGATGCCCCAGCAGTCCCTGGCTGAGCAGGTCGCGACGTTCACCGACGGCTTCGCCGCACAGATCGGCCGCGAGCTCAGCGCGGTCTTCGACGAGGAGCAGGCCGAACTGCGAACAGCCGGGGTGCCGAGCGGTGCCGCTGACGTCGGGACCCACGTACCGGACGCGACGCTGCTGACGCCGAGCGGGGCGTCGACCTCACTGGCCGCTGAGCTCGGAGGCGACCCGGGCGTCGTCGTCTTCTACCGCGGCGCCTGGTGCCCGTACTGCAACCTGACGCTGCGGACCTACCAGCAGGACCTGCTGCCGGAACTCGATGCCCGCGGGGTGCGGCTGATCGCGATCTCGCCGCAGACTCCGGAGGGCTCGGAGCTCGCGATCGCGAATGGCGAGCTGGCGTTCGCGGTGCTCTCGGACCCGGGCAACGTGCTCGCGGCCGCGCTCGGCATCGTCACCGCGCCGAGCCCGTCCGCACGGGAGGCGCACACCTCGCTCGGCTTCGACGTCGCGGACAGCAACGCCGACGACACCGCGCAGATCCCGTTCCCCTCGGTGTTCCTGGTCGACGGGGAACGGGTGGTGCGGTTCGCTGACGTGCACGTCGACTACACCACCCGGACCGAGGTCTCGGAGATCCTGGCCGCGGTCACCCGCGTCGCTGGTTAGCGAGGGGGGGGTGACCGCGATCCGGCAGGAGGCGCCTACCGGTCCTGCGGCCGGTCCCGCGGCGCGGTCGCCCACTTCGTGTCCGGGATGCTCCCGACCCGGAGCGACAGCGTGCCACCCCGGTTCACGAAGGACGCCGGCACCCACGACTTCGTCAGGGTCCGACCGTCGAGCCGTGCGCCCTGCACGTACTGCTCGGTGCCCGAGGACCGGATGACGATCCGCTGGCCGCTCGACCGCCGGATGTCGACCGTGCTGAACGTCGGGCTGCCGATGAGCATCTCGGCACGGCCCGGCGTCTGCGGGAAGAGTCCGATCGAGGCGAAGACGTACCAGGCGCTCATCGTCCCGAGGTCGTCGTTCCCCGGCAGCCCGCCGGGCCCGGTGCCGTAGGCGTCGTCGACGACACGGCGCACGGTCTCCTGCGTCTTCCAGGGCTGTCCGAGCGCGTTGTACATCCACGGGGTGTGGATGTCGGGCTCGTTCGTCGGGTCGAACTTCGTCGCGTCGCCGCCGGTCACCGCGAAGTTCCCCGCGGCGTCGTGGAAGAACGCGTCGAGTCGGGCCACCGCGGCGGCGTCGCCACCCAGCGCGGCGGAGAGCCCGCTGACGTCCTGCGGCACGAGCCACGTGTACTGCGCGCTGGTCCCCTGCGCGAAGCCGGTCCCGGTGGACGGCGACCACCCGGGCGTCCACGACCCGTCCGCCTGGCGCGCTGCCTGGTACCCGACGGCCGCGTTGAACGTGTTCTTCCAGTACGTCCCGCGCTCCGCGAACATCCGGGCGTCGGAGCGCAGCCCCATGGATCCCGCCCAGGAGCCGAGCGCGCTGTCGGAGATCGAGTCCTCGAGCGTCGCGGCGGCCCCACCCCAGCACGAGCAGTCGTCGTTCGCGGCGTACTGCCGCTGGAGGTACTCGTCGAGTGCCGGTCGTTGCGCGAGGCACTGCCCCGGGCAGCCGATGTCGCTCTCGGCGTCCGCGTTCTCCACCGTCGCCTGCCGCTTGAGCGACTGGTACGCGGCCTGGACGTCGAAGTTCCGGACGCCCATCGCGTACCAGGTGGCGAGCGTCGCCGCCGAGGGGTCACCGGTCATCACGTGGGTCGGGGCACCGAGGTGCAGCCACCGGTCCCAGATGCCGCCGTTCTGCTGGGCGAACCGCAGCATCGACTGGGCCATGTCCCCGGCGACGTCCGGTCGGAGCAGGGCGAGCAGCTGGATCTGCGCCCGGTACTGGTCCCACCCGGAGTACGTGCCGTAGACCGCCGCGTGCCCACGGTCGATGCGGTGCACCCGCATGTCCGGCCCGAGGTACCGACCGTCGCGGTCGTTCAGCGTGTTCGGCTGCATGAGCGCGTGGTACACCGACGTGTAGAGCTGCGTGGTCCGGTCAGCCGTGCCGCCGCCGACCCGGATGCGGGACAGTTCGCGGTTCCAGGAGGCCCGTGTCCCCGCCGCCACACTGGCGACCGTCGCGTGCCGCTGCACCTCGGCATCGCGGTTCGCGACCGCACCCGCGGCGCTGACGTACGAGATGCCGATCTTCGCGTGCACGGTGGCACCGCGACGCGCGTCGAACCCGACCCATGCACCGGAGCCGCGTCCGGCACGGTCGGCCCCGGTCAGGTAGCCCTCCCCGCCGGAGGCGCGCGTGCCTCCCGGCTGGACGGTGCCGTCCTTCCAGGTGCCGGTGCTCGTGAAGTCGCGGTCGAAGGTGGCGGTGAAGTAGAGGCGGAAGTAGCTGCGACGGTCCGGGTTGGTCGCGCCGCCGCCGTTGCCGCGACGGCTGCAGAAGCCGCCGGTCAGGACGCTGCCGCTCACCGTGCGGGTCCGGGCGTCGACGCGGGTGTCGGCGGCTTCGCTGCCGTTGATCGAGTTCGAGGTGCGGAACAACAGGTTCGCGTCCTTGCCGGCGGGGAAGGCGAACTCGCCGATGCCGGCACGCGTGGTGACCGCGAGGTCGGTGCGGACGCCGTTGTCGAGCTGGACGCCGTAGCGGCCGGGGCTCGCGGACTCCTGGTCGTGGGAGTACCCCGCGGCGTAGACGGCGTCGGTCGAGTCAGCCGAGGGCGAGGTCGTGACCGCCGTCGTGATCGGCATGATCGGCACGTCACCCGCGGCTCCCGGAGCACAACCGGCGCCGTTGAGGTGCGTCAGGCTGAACCCGCGCAGGCGGTTGACGTCGTAGGAGTAGCCGTTCGCGACCGGGGTCGAGGTCTGGTCGCCCTTCGTTCCGGTCGGGCTCCACTGCAGCATCCCGAACGGCGCGGTCGCACCCGGCCAGGTGTTGCCGTCATGGCTGGTCCCGATGAACGGGTCCACGGATGCTGCGGGGTCGGTGACCGGCCGGGAGGCCGTGGTCGCCCCCGCCTGGTCGGTCGCGGGGGCCGCCGTGGCCGGGGAGGCGACCACCCCCGTGCCGAGCAGCGCGGCGATCGTGGCGGCCGCGGCGAGCGGGAACGGACGAAGGAGCGGGCGACGGTGCACGCGAGGACTGGTCACGTCCGCGACGCTAGCCCCCTCGGATGAGGGACGTGCGCCGGGTCACCGAGCGGTCGCCCGGTGTTCACGTCCAGGCAGGGTCCGCTCCGCGCTCACGTCGATCCGCTGTCAGGCGCGGGTGCGGTCGACGGCCTGTTCGACCAATGTGCGCACGCGTGACCGGAAGGCCGGGTCGGCGGCGGCGCCACGGACCGGGACGACGTGCAGTCGTCGGTCGGACCGACGCAGACCGGGGCCGACGAAGGAGCCCTCCTCGACGTCCGGAGCCGTCGCTGCCCAGAGGATCGAACGCGCGCCGTCGTCGGGCGTGCGGGCGAACAGCCGTGCCACCGCTCCCCCGAGCCGCGCGCGGAGGGTCTCCGTCTGGCCGATCATGCCCGTGGCGGCGACGCCCGGGTGCGCGATCACCGACCGGACCGGGGAGCCCGATGCCCGCAGCCGCTCCCCGAGGTCCACCGCGAGGGCGGCCGCCGCGGTCTTCGAGGCGACGTACGCGGCGAGCTGGCGGTAGGCGGCCGCATCCCCCACGGCGTCGAGGTCCGGCACGCGGGAGGTCCGCTGCGAGAAGTTCGAGCCGACCAGGACCACGCGCGGCGACGGACCGCCGAGCACCGGCAGCATCGCGTCGGCGAGCGCCGCCGGTCCCACGACGTTCGTCGCCCAGGTCCGCTCGAGCCCGTCCACGCCGAGCGCGAAGGCGGGCGCGGAGACCCCCGCGTTGTTGACCAGGGCATCGACGACGATGCCGTCCTCGGCGAGGTGCCGGGCGAACGCCGTGACGGACGCGACGGACGCGGTGTCGACGAGCCCGGCCTCCAGACCGGAGGGCAGGACGCGGGCCGCCTTGTCGACGTCGCGGACCCCGGCGACGACGCGCGCTCCTGCGGCGGCGAGCCGCGTGGCGACGGCGAGGCCGAGTCCGCCGGTCGCGCCGGTGACGACGACCGTCCTGCCGTGTTGGTCCGGCATCTGGTCGGGTTCCCAGTCGAAGGACTGCATGGGGGCTCCTGGTCGGTCGCTTGCTCGGTCAATCGGATGATCTATCCGGAACGGTAGCACAAGCGGATACACTGTCCGAATGACCGACCTCGCTCGTCCGGACTCCCTGCGCGCCGACGCCCTGCGCAACCGCGCGGCCCTGCTCTCAGTCGCGCGGGAGCACCTCGAGCGGGGCGAGTCCACGCAGCTCAACGCGGTCGCGCGGGAGGCCGGTGTCGGCGTGGGCACCGCCTACCGGCACTTCCCCACCCAGCAGCACCTGCTGGAGGCGCTCGCGATCGACGCCTTCGAGGCGATGCTCGACCGGGTGCGCGACGCGGTCGAGCTCCCGGACGTCGACGCGGCCGTCCGCGGGGTCGTGACCGAGGCCTTCCGGGGACTGGTCGACGACGCAGCGCTCGGGGACCTGCTGACGAGCGGGCGGTTCTCGTGCGCGGACACGATGGCGCTGGCCGGGGACCTCGTCGCCGCTGTCGGGGAACTGCTCGAACGAGGTGCCGCCGCCGGTGTCGTCCGCGGCGACGTCGGGCCGGACGACGTCCGCCGCCTGGTCTGCGGGATGCGGGAGGCAGCCACCGCGGGCGGGGTCACCGTCGCGGATCCGGACCGGTACGTCGAGATCCTGCTCACCGGGCTGCGTCCCCTGCGAGGATGACCAGCATGAGCGTCATGGTCTCCGTGTTCGATGCCTCCCGGACCCGCACGAGCGAGAAGTACACGGCCTACCCGCCGGAGGTGCTGCCGATGTTCGTCGCCGAGATGGACTGCGCCCTCGCCGAACCGGTGCGGGACGCCATGGTCCGAGCCGTCACCGACGGCGACACCGGCTACGTGGGGCACGGCCGCGCGCTCCCGGAGGCGTTCGCGGACTTCGCGGCCGACCGGTGGGACTGGCAGGTCGATCCCGACCTGGTCCGGACGACCACGGACGTGTCGGTCGCCGCGGTCGAGACCCTGCGGCGGGTCATCGAGCCGGGCGACCAGGTCGTCGTGATGCCCCCGGTCTACGCGCCGTTCTGGGAGTACGTCACCGAGGCCGGCGGCTCGGTGACCGAGGTCCCGCTCCTGGCGCCGTCGGGCACCGCTGACCCCTACAGCACCACGGCGGGCTGGCGGATGGACCTGGACGGGGTGCGGCAGGCGTTCGCCGAGGGTGCCCGCACGGTGCTGCTCTGCAACCCGCACAACCCCCTCGGGCTCGTGCACGACCGCGAGTCCCTCGCCGCACTGGCACGGCTCGCGGCGGAGTGGGACGCGGTGGTGGTCTCCGACGAGATCCACGCGCCGCTCGTCCACGCCGATGCGACCTTCACGCCGTTCCTCGACTCCTGCCCCGAGGCCGCGGCCGTCGGCGTCGCCCTGACCAGTGCGAGCAAGGCGTGGAACCTGGCCGGCACCAAGTGCGCGCTCATGATCGGTGCCTCCGACCGGGCCCGGACGTGGTTCGACGGGATGCCGACCGAGGTCGTCGAGCGCACCGGGATCCTCGGCTACACCGCGAGCGTCGCCGCGTTCTCCGAGGGCGGTCCCTGGCTGGCGTCACTGCTGGCGGAACTGCAGGCGAACCGGCGGATCCTGGCCGAGGAGCTCGGGACAGCGCTGCCCGGTGCCGGCTACCGACAGCCGCAGGCGTCGTACCTGGCGTGGCTCGACCTCCGGGCGCTGCCGTGGGGCGACGACCCGGCCCTCCGGCTGGTGGACGAGGCGAAGGTGGCGCTGTCGAACGGTCGCGACTTCGGACGGCAGGGCATCGGGCACGCCCGGCTGAACTTCGGCTGCTCCGAGGAGAGCCTGCGCGAGGGGCTGTCCCGCCTGGCTGCCGCCGTCTGACCCCCGCGGAACGCAACGTCGGCGGCTGCACGCAACGGAACACCGCTGCGAGCAACCGCCGACGTTGCGTTTTGCGGGGGGGCTACTCGAAGCGCTGCCAGGACGGCTTGTTGGCGTACGTGTAGCGGTAGTAGTCGGCGAGACGGAGGCCCGCGGCGGCCTCTTCGTCGACGACGACCGTGGCGTGCTCGTGCAGCTGCAGCGCGGAGCCCGGGACGAAGGAGCTCAGCGGCCCCTCGACCGCGGCGGCGACCGCGTCCGCCTTCGCCGCACCCTGCGCGACGAGGACGAGCTCGCGGGCCTCGAGGATCGTGCCGAGCCCCTGCGTCATGCAGTGCGTCGGCACCTGGTCGGGCGAGTCGAAGAACCGGGCGTTCGCCTCGCGTGTGGACGGCGCGAGGGTCTTGATGCGGGTCCGGGACGCGAACGAGGACGTCGGCTCGTTGAACCCGATGTGCCCGTTCGCGCCGATGCCGAGGATCTGCACGTCGACACCGCCGGCGGCTCGGATCGCGGCGTCGTACTCCTTCGCGGCGAACGCCAGGTCCCCGGCACGGCCGTCCGGCACACGGACCCGGGTCGGGTCGAAGCCGAGCGGCCCGACGACGTCGCGGGCGATGACGCTGGCGTACGACTCCGGGTGTTCGAGGGGGATGCCGACGTACTCGTCGAGCGCGAACCCGCGGGCCTGCGCGAACGACAGCTCGCCGGCCTCGACACGACGACGCAGGTCGGCGTAGATGCCCTCGGGGCTCGACCCCGTGGCGAGTCCGACGACCGCGGACGGCTTCTCCGTGACGACCGACGCGATCTTGGCCGCGGCGACGCGACCGACCTCCGCCGGAGTGGGCAGGATGATGATCTCCACACGGTCAGCCTACTGGTCATGACCAGTGGGCGACAGGGTTCGGACGCTCCGGGCGACCCGGGTAGCGTGGCGGCATGCCCACCCCCGACTTCGTCCTGTCCCTGCGCGAGAAGGTCGGCACCGAGCTGCTCTGGCTCACCGGCGTCACCGCGGTCGTCACCCGCGGCGACGGCGACGACCGCGAACTCCTCGTCGTCCGCCGCGCCGACAACGGCGCGCTCACCCCGGTCACCGGCATCGTGGATCCCGGTGAGGAACCCGCCGTGGCCGCCGAGCGCGAGGTCCTCGAGGAGGCCGACGTCGTCGCCGTCGCCGAGCGCCTCGCGTGGGTGCAGACGCTCGAACCGATGACCTACCCGAACGGCGACCGGGCGCAGTACATGGACCTCGTCTTCGCCTGCCGCTGGGTGTCGGGGGACCCGTACCCGGCCGACGGCGAGAACACCGAGGCGTTCTGGGCACCGGTCACGAGCCTCCCGGACATGCCCGAGAACATGCGCCGACGGGTCGACGCGGTCCTGGCGGACGAGGTCGCGGCGCGCTTCGAGCGCTGACCGGACGGGAGGCACGCCCCACCCGCGCCGCGTCCCCTGCAGTCAGGAGACGGCTGCGATCAGGAGACGGGTGCCACCGCCACCGGAGCGCCGAGCAGCCGGACCGCCACGGGGTCACCGGACGCGCGTCGGTCGCCGACCTCGTGCTGGACCGTGACGATGGTGTCGTCGTCGAGCCGGACCGTGGTGCGCCGGATCGAGCCGAGGAAGCTCGAGGAGACGACGGTGCCGGTGACGCCCTCGGGAGCGAACGCGATGTCCTCCGGTCGGACGTAGGCGAGCACGGGACCGTCCGCCACGGTGAGGTCGAGTGCGGGGACCCGGAAACCGTAGACGAACACGTCGCCGCCGCGCAGGTCACCGCCGAGTCGGTTCGACTGCCCGACGAAGTCCGCCGTGAACGCCGACGACGGGGAGCGGTAGAGCTCCTCGGGCGTCCCGATCTGCTCGATGTCGCCCGCGTTCATCACCGCGATCCGGTCGGACACGGCGAGCGCCTCCTCTTGGTCGTGCGTGACGAAGACCGTGGTGATGCCGAGGTCGGACTGGATACGGCGGATTTCCTCGCGGAGGGACACCCGCACCTTGGCGTCGAGGGCGGACAGCGGCTCGTCGAGGAGCAGCACGCGGGGGCGGGTGACGAGCGCGCGGGCAAGTGCCACGCGCTGCTGCTGCCCACCGGAGAGCTGGTGCGGGAACCGATCGGCGAAGTCGGCGAGGTGCACCATGTCGAGCGCGTCGACGACCCGGGACTTCCGCTCGGACGACGGCACCCTGCGCATCTCGAGGCCGAACGCCACGTTCTGCCGCACGGTCATGTGCGGGAACAGCGAGTACTGCTGGAAGACCATCCCCATGTCGCGCTTGTTCGCGGGGGTGTTCGCCACGTCCTCGCCGTCGATGCGGATGGCACCGGCGTCGATCGCCTCGAGCCCGGCGAGCGCGCGCAACGCGGTCGTCTTGCCGCAGCCGGAGGGGCCGAGGAGCGACACGAACTCCCCCGGCTCGACGCGCAGCGACAACCCGGCGAGTGCCCGGTGGGCGCCGTAGCGCTTCTCGACCGCCTCGAGTTCGACGACGGCGCCGGTGCCCGACAGGGACGCGAGGGCGGCGGGTGCAGTGGTGGTCATGCGGGGTCCTTGCGGTGGGGACGACGGACACGCGTGCGGCGCCGACCGATCCGGCCGATGGCGACGAGCAGCAGGAAGCCGAACACCAGCGCGCCGAGCGAGAAGATCGCCGCGACGTACGGGTCGGTCCCCTGCACGAGGAGCAGTGCCGTCTGGAAGGTGGTGCGGGAGAGGAACGACGCCAGGGTGTACTCGCCCAGGACGACCGTGATCGTGAGGAAGCACGCGGCCAGGATCCCCCGTCGCAGGTTCGGCAGGAGCACCCGCCAGGTCACCGTCCACCACGAGGCGCCGAGGGATCGAGCGGCCTCGGTCAACGTGATGAGGTCCATCGCGGTGATCGCGGCGGAGATCGGACGGAAGGCGAACGGCAGCGCGACGACGCCGATGGCGAAGGAGAGCGTCCAGGCGCCGGACCCGAAGAGCTGGGCCACGACCTGGTAGACGGGCACGAACCCGACGACGAGGACGACCACCGGCACCGTGATCGGCACCAGGCAGACGAACTCCAGGATGCGTCGGAGCCGCGGGTGGTGCAGGGCGGTGATGACCTGTGCGGGCAGGAGCACGAGCAGGACGATCGCGACGGCGATGACCGCGATGACCAGCGAGGCCCCGAGGCCGTCGAAGACCGGCTGGTAGGTGCCCGCGTTCGCCGGGTCCGCCAGGGCCCTGTAGTGCGCCGTGCTCAGGCTGCCGTCGGTGCCCCGGCGGAACGTGAACTGGGCCAGCGCGGCCAGCGGCACGGCGAAGAGGAGTCCGACGACGGCCAACACGACCGCTGCGGTGCCCCGTGACGGGGCCGCGCCGAACTGTGGGACGCGGGCCGGGCCTCCAGTCCGAGCGGGACGTACCGGACGTGCCGGACGTGCCGGCGCTCCCGCGCTCATCGTTGCCACCGGGCCGCTCGGCGCTGCAGCAGCGAGTACGCCGTCATGACGACCGCCATCACGACGACCATGCCGAGGGCCAGGACGCCCGCGACGTTCTGCAGGCCGATGATCGTCTCGCTGGTGAGCTGCGCGCGGATCGTCAGCGGGACGATGCCGCCCTGCGAGATGAGCGCGGCGGCGGTCGCGAACGACGAGAACCCGTTCGCGAACAGCAGCAGCAGCGATCCCCAGAACGCTGGCGCGAGCACGGGCAGCGCCACGCGACGCCAGTAGGTGGCGCGCGATGCTCCGAGCGTCGCCGCGGCCTCGCCCCACTGCGTCTTGACGCCCTCGAGTGCGGGCATGAAGGTGAGGACCATGAGCGGTACCTGGAAGTACACGTAGGGGATCACCAGGCCGGGCACCGTGTAGAGGAAGGCGCCGTCGGCGTTGAGGTCCCAGTGGAAGGTGGACACCAGCCACGCCGTGACCAGTCCCTGCGTGCCGATCGTCGCGATGAACGCGAAGGCGAGCATCACACCGCCGAACTGGGCCAGCACGCTGGCGGCGGAGTCGATCATCGACCGGACGATCCCGTCCGGGCGGAGTGCGGCGAGCGCCCAGCACACGAGCGCACCGATCACCGCGCCGATCACGGCCGAGGCCGCGGACAGCCCGAACGAGCCACCGAAGGCCCGCAGCACGCTGGGGTCGCCGAGCGCGGCCAGGTTCGCGAGCGTCGGGTGGCCCGACGCGTCGAAGAACCCGGAACCGACGGCGATCAGCGCCGGCACGGCGAGGAAGAGCAGCATGTACGCCGCGAACGGGGTGAGGCCGAGCCACGCGACGCCGCCGCGGCGCCGGACACGGGGTCCGGCGCCGCGGCGGGCGGTGGCATCGGCCTGCGTGCCCGCGCGGGTCGCGGTCGCCTGCTCGCTCGTGACGAGCGTCGCGGCCGGGACCCCGGCGGCGGGCACCCCCGCGGTGCCGGGGGCCGATGCGGTGGTCATGCTGCTCAGGAGCCCATCGTGGACGACCACTCGGCCGCCAGGACCTTCGCGGCCGCGGTCACCTGCGCGTCGGTCAGCTCGACCGAGTTCTTCGGTGCGCCACCGGCGGCCTGCAGCGCGTCCTCGTCGACCTTGCCCGACTCCTGGAGCGCGGCGAGGGTGGACGGGAACGCTCCGGCCTGCAGGTACAGGTTCTGGGCGTCGGGGCTGGCGATGTACTCCTGCCACAGGCGGGCGGCCGCGGGGTGCGGGGCGTCCTTGTTGATCGCCTGCGAGTAGTACGAGCTGAGCGCCTGCCCCTCGGGGACGACGGTCTTCCAGTGCTCGTTGCCGCTCGCGCCGGCTGCCGGGCCCCAGGCCAGGTTGTTGTAGGACCACTGGACGACGACCGGGGTCTCACCCGAGGCGACCGTGGCCTGCGTCGGCAACACGTTCTGGAAGTTGCCGGCCTGCTTGAGCTCGCCGAAGTAGTCGATGCCCTTGCTGATGTCGTCGGCCGAGCCGCCGTTCTCGAGCGCCGCGAGGTAGACCGCGCTGGCGGCCTGGTTCGCCTGGGTGGGGTCACCGGCGATCGAGACCTTGCCCTTGTACTCGGCGCCGAGCAGGTCGTTCAGGTCCTCCGGTGCGTCCGTGATCTTCGACGAGTCGTAGCCGATCGACATCAGGCCCGTGTAGTCGCGGGTCCAGGCGCCGTCCTTCTCCTTCAGGTCCGTGGGGATGTCGCTCCAGTTCGCGACCTTGTAGTCCGTCAGCAGCCCGAGGTTCTGCTGCAGCACGGCGTTGCCGAGGTCGAGCACGTCGGGAGCCGTCGACTGGCCCTTCTGTGACTTCACAGCGGCGACCTCGTCGGCGCTCGACCCGTTCGGGTTCGCGGAGTTGATCTTGATGCCGTACTTCTCCGTGAAGCCGTCGATGATCTTGCCGTAGTTCGCCCAGCTCGGCGGGAGCGCGATGACGTTGAGCTGCCCCTCCGCCTTTGCGGCCTTCACCAGGGCGTCCATGCCGCCCGCGCCCTCGGCGCTCGTGGCGGTCTTCCAGCTCGCGTCGCCGCTGCTCGTCGAGGCGGAGCTCGTGGCCGAGCAACCGGCGAGGGTGACGACGGCCGCTGCGGCGAATGCCAGGCCGGTGAGGGTGCGCTTGTACTGCACGGGGAAGCCTTCCGTGTTCGGGTCCGACCCGTCGGGCCGGTCCGGCTGGGAGCGCCGGTCGGGACGATCGTGGACGCGGCCGGTTTCCGGTCCGTGCTCGAACGGTGAACGGTGGCAGAACAGCGCGTGCGCCTGTACGGTTCTGCGTGATCTCGGTCCGCCGGTGATCGAGCAGCCGGGAGGCCCGCATGGAGTTCACGACGACCGTCCTGCAGGCGCGGGTCAACGCCACCGGCCTGCCCGTCCCGCCCGAGGTGATCGAGGCGCTGGGCTCCGGCGGGCGCCCGGCCGTCGTGGTCACCATCGACGGTGGCTACACCTACCGCTCGACGGTCGGCGTGATGGGCGGACAGGCCCTCGTCCCGCTGTCCGCGGAGCACCGGACGGCCTCGGGCATCGTCGCTGGGCAGACCGTGACGGTGTCGCTCGAGGTGGACACCCTGCCGCGGACCGTGGACGTGGCGGACGACCTGGACCAGGCGCTCACAGCCGCCGGGGTCCGCGCCGCGTTCGACACGCTGTCGGCGTCACGGCAGCGGGCGCTCGTCGACCCGGTGACGCAGGCGAAGGCGCCGGAGACCCGCGCGCGGCGGGTCGCGAAGGCCGTGGAGTCGCTCCGCGGGTGACTGGGTCGACTGGCATGATGTACCACATGCCAGTACCGCTCGGGGTGGTCCGTTTCCGCGCCTACCGCCGCTACGAAGCCCTCCGAGTCGAAGCCAGCAACGCCCTCATGGGGCTCCTCGCAGGCGCACAGCTCTCGAACCACCTCCTCCAGCTGAACCGCGGTTCTGACCGGCTCCTGCCCGAGGTGTACCCGAACGTGCCGCACATCCGCCGCTTCAACCTCACGGCCGAGGCAGCGAGCGACATCCTCGCCGAGGCCGACGTCCACCTCGGCGCGATGAGCATCGCCTACGTCCTTGCGCTCCACGAGGACTCCCTGAAGACCTGTCTGGGCATGGCTGCAGACGCCGGGCTCGTCTCACGCCGACGCGCTCGAGAGACGCCGTCGGCCGGGCAGCACGAGGCACTGCAGCAGGCGTGCGGGTCGCGCATCGACGGCCTCCCTCTCGAACAGTTGGCGGTCCTGCGCAGGATGCGGAACGCGGTCATCCACGACGGCGGTCGGGTGGACCAGGGTCTCGTGGACGCCGTGTCCGCCCTCTCCCCGGCCGCGGTGCTGGCCTGGACGAAGGCCTCGGGGAGCGATCCCACACGGCTGGCGAAGGGCGACGTACTCCGACTGGGCCACGGGGAGATGCTGCTGGCGCTCGCCGTCACCAAGGCGATCGATCGAGCGTGCAACGGTCTGCTGCAGCTCGGGCTTCCACGAGACCATTGGATCCGTGAGGCGGTCGAGGACGCCCTGACCGAGCACCCGCAAGCGGGGCATGCTGCCACGGTGCTACGGAAGTGCCATGGGTTCGCCCGTCATCACTACGGGCCACTCAGGCTCGCCCGCGCCGAGGTCGAGTCCGAACTCGCTCGTCGCCGCGACGGCTGAAGGCAAAACGGGGCTCTACTCGTTGAGCTACGTGCCAGGACTTGCACCTGGGTCTCCGCGTTTCTGTGGGGATTCCGGTCGTGATCCGGAAGCGGCCTGCACCGATCTCCTGCTTGGAACGGTACCAGCATCGTCGCCACCTGCCAACGCGGTGGACGCCGCCTCAGGCGCCGAACTCGACCAGGACGCGTGGGATCTCGCCGAGCAGTTCGCTCGCCAGGTAGCCCATCGGTCCGACCTGCACCGCCAGGCGGTCCCCCGCGGCGGCGTGCACCTGCGTCGCCCAGACCGTGGCCTGCGCGACGTCGGCGCCGCGGGCGAGCAGCCCGGTGATCGCGCCGGAGAGCACGTCCCCGCTGCCGCTGGTCCCCAGCCCCCCGGCGCCGGTGCCCTTCGCCCACGCCCGACCGTCCGGGGCGGCGATGATCCCGCCGAGGGAGACGACCGCCCCGAAACGCTCGGCGATCTCCGCCGCGTCGGTGTGGTCGTCCGAGCAGTCCCGGCCGAGCAGCCGTTCGGCCTCGCCGGAGTTCGGCGTCATCACGAGTCGGCCGCGCAGCGGGGCGAGTTCGTCCACCAGGTCTGCGGCGACCCCGAGCGCGAAGGCGTCGAGCACGACGACCGTCTCGTCGCCGACGGCCGCGGCGAGTCCGGCGACGAGGTCGCGGCTCCCCTCGGGTTCGTCGAGCCCCGGGCCGACGAGCACCGCGTCGGCGGCTGCCAGGTCGTCCGTCAGGCTCTGGATCGCGCCGACGGCCACGTGGCCGCCCTCGTCCTCGGCGAGGGGCTGCACGCCCGACTCGGGCAGGGCGACGGCGACGTGTGGTGCGACGCTGCCCGCGACGGCGAGCGTCAGGCGTCCACCGCCGACACGGAGGGCTGCGGTCGCGGACAGCATCGCCGCGCCGGGGGTCTTCGCGGCGCCACCGACGACGAGCACCTGGCCGCGGCCGTACTTGCTGCCGCCGACCTCCGGCAGGGACCACTCGCGGAGCAGGTTCGGGGTGACGGGGATGGGCTCAGACACGGGCGTCGTCCTTCCGACCTTCGTGTTCGGTGACGGCCGCGTCCGGGTCCTCGTCGAGGTGTCCGGTGCCGGAGAACTCCTCGAGCGTCCACGGGGCACCGAGTGCGTCGCGGCGGAGTCGGGTGAGTGACGCGTTCGCGACGGTGTGGTCCTCCGCGAAGGCCATCAGTTCGGGCTCGTCGAGGTCCAGGCACACGGCGATGGCGAGCATGACGACGGCGTCGTGGGCGGCGATCACGAGACGCTCGGCGTCCGCGATGCGGTCGACGTCGGCAAAGAGCGTGCGCAGTCGGAGCATCACGTCGACCCAGGACTCGCCGCCGGCCGGCCGGTGGTAGTACTTGCCGAGCCACTGGCGCCGCTGCTCCTCGTCGGGGTGCAGGTTCGCAGACCCGGTGCGGGTCAGCCGGTCGAGGACGCCGAGTTCCCGGTCACGCAGCCGTTCGTCGACGCGGCGCGGGGGTTCGGTGAGGCCGCCGGCCTCGAGCGCGATGCCGATCGTCTGCTGCGCTCGACGGTAGGGCGAGACCCAGAGCACGACGGGCACGTCGTCGACCCCGCGATCGGCGAGTTCGGCACCGAGCGCCCGGGACTGCTCCTCGCCGAGGGGGCTCAGCGGGACGTCGGCGTCCCGGTGGTCGACCTCGATGACGTCGGCGCCCGCGGCATCGGCCTCGGCTGCTGCGACGTTCGCGGTGGACTCGCCGTGACGGACGAGCCAGATCTCGGTGACGGCCATGGTCGTGACGCTAGCCGGGAGGCGCTGGACCGGTTCACGGGCGGGCGCCATTGGGCGGCCACCCACGACACGGCGGACAGCACACGGCACCGCCCGTCCGGAGACGAGCGGTGCCGTGCGTGGTGCGGGTGGTCTGACCCGGCGTCAGACGCGGGCTGCGCGACGACGGCGGGCGACGACGGTCAGGCCGATGCCGGCAGCCAGCAACACTCCGGCGATGCCGAGCGGGACCGTCGGGTCACTTCCGGTGAAGGCCAGCGTTCCGGTCGGGGTCCGGCCGTTGCCGGAGACCACGCCTGCGGTGGTCGGGCTGTCGGTCGGGGTCGTGCCGGCGGGCGTGCCAGCGGTCGGTGTCGGTGCCGGGGTGGTGGGCGTCGGCGAGGGCACCGGAGTGGTCGGCGTCGGGGTCGGCGTCGGGGTGGGCGTCGGCGTCGGGGTGGGCGTCGGCGCCACGACGCGGACCGTGACGACCTGGGTGTCGGCCGGTCCGGTGCCGTTCGAGGCGGTGATCGTCACGGTCGAGGAACCCGTGGCGGTCGGGGTGCCCGAGATGACCCCGGTGGTGCTGTCGATCGTCAGACCGGCGGGCAGCCCCGTCGCGGTGAAGGTCGGCGTCGGCGTCCCGGTGGCGGTCACGGTGTAGCTGTAGGGCCGGCCGGTGGTCGCGGCCGTCGGCGTGCCGGAGGTGATCGAGGGTGCCACGGTCGGGGTGGGCGTCGTGGGCGGCGGGCAGCTCTGCGCCGGGGTGATCGTGTTCGTGTCGAGCGTCACGGCGGCGTCGAGCGCGATCAGACGGCCCTGGACGGTCGCGCCGGTGACCGCGGTCACGGACGTCCTCGCGAGGACGGTGCCCTGGAACTGCGAGCTGGTCTGGATGGTGGTTGAGCTGCCGACCTGCCAGAACACGTTGCACGAGCTCGCCCCACCGGTGATGAGGATCCGCGTGTTCGTCCCGACGACCAACGACGAGGCTGCCTGGAACACCCAGGTCGACTGGGCGTTGCCGTTCAGCGTGAGCGTGTTGTTGTCCGACAGGTTGAGCGCGCCACCGGAGTAGACGCCCGGCACGAGCGTCCCGACGTTGTCGAGGTCGCTGACGTCGACGCCGCTCGGCGTGAGGGAGGCCGCGACGTTGAAGGCGTTCCGGGCGTCCTGCTGCGCGAGCGCGGCTTCGGTCGGGGTGCGGACGGTGCCCGTGACCAGGCCGTTCGGCAGTCCACCGAACCCGCTGATCTTGGAGCTGGGGGGTCCGCCGAGGTCGCCGTTGACGACGGTCGGTCCGGTGTTGGTGATGGCCTGGCTGGCGAGCACCCCGTAGGTCGCAGCGGCCCCGAGCTTGACGGGCCCGTCGATCTCGGTCGCGGCGGAGGCACCGGACGACGCCATGAGGACGAGGGACGCTGCGAGGCCGAGCGCGGCACCACCCGTCAGGACTCTGCGGAGGAACGGGGACGTCGCCATGGGAGGCACCTGACTGAGAGGGAGAGGCACAGTGCGATCGTCGACGACGGGCGCATGATCTCCGTCGTCGCAGTATGCACTCCAGGCGCTCTGATCAGGGGCGATCGCCTGAAAACGCTCTGTCTACCCGCCGGACTCCCAGCCTGAGCAGTCTGGAAGGCGATCCCAGGCGCGTCCGCACCCCCAGTAGTGGGGTGGGCGTGGCGACGGGCCGCCGTACCCCCCGCACGAGCGGCGCCGGACGAGTGCACCCAGAGCCTCGCCCGACGCCGCGGTCTCGCGTCGACCCGACGTCTACGCCCGCCGGACCCGCAGGGTGACGAGCTCGAAGGGCCGCATGGTCAGGACCACGGGCGTCCCGTCGTCCCACTGCACGGGGGTTCCGGCTCCGTCGTCGAGCCCTCGTTCGAGCAGGTCGACCCGGGTGACCCCGGCGACGGCGAAGCCGAAGTCGACACCGACGTCGGTCGCCCGGCCGCCGAGTGCTTCGTACAGGCGCACGACGACGTCGCCGGAGCGGTCCTCGGCGAGCTTCACGGCCTCGACGAACACCTGCGGCGACGACACCGTGACGAGCGGCTCCACGACACGGTCGCCCGGCACGGCACGGACCGGCAGGTTGAGCCGGTACCCGGAGTCAGCCGCGTCGAGCACCGAGGCACCGACCCGCAGCACGGTCCGGAACACGTGGTGGCCCTGGTCGGCCTCGGGGTCGGGGAACTTCGGCCCGCGCACCAGCGACTCGCGCACCTGCGTCGTGGTGCCACCGTCTGCACGGGTCCGCCGTGTGACGTCGTGCCCGTAGGTCGAGTCGTTGGCGATCGCGACGCCGAACCCCGGCTCGGCGACGTGCACCCAGCGGTGGGCGCTCGTCTCGAACCGGGCGAAGTCCCACGACGTGTTCTGGTGCGTCGGCCGGTCGATGTGCCCGAACTGGATCTCACTCGAGGCCTGGTCGGCCTTGAGGTCGAGCGGGAACGACAGCTTGAGGAGCTTCTGCTGCTCGTGCCAGTCGGCCTCCGTCTCGACGACGAGCTCCGGCTGCCCCTCGGTCGCCGTGTAGCGGGTGGTGACGGTGGAGCGACCGAACGGGCGGACCACGACGAGTGCGTCCCCCTCGACCGTCACGCTCGTCGCGGCGAGCACCGACCCGTGCCGCTGGTACGCGCGGTCGATGTCCCACGCCTCCCACTGGTTCGGCGTGTCGCGGAAGACGGTGTACTCGGCGGCGGCCTCCCCCGGCGCGACGGCGTCGCGGCCGGTGCCACGGTCGACGAGCGAGACGACGTGTCCGCCGGCGTCGACGGTGGCGACGACGACGCCGGTGTCGAAGACGAAGCGGTCGCCGTCGCGGACGGGAGGCACGGCGCGCGCCGCGTCGACCGGCACGGCTCCCAGCGCCCGGACCCCGTCGGCGGGGACCGGGGACGCGTTGAACCGGACGTGCGAGGCGGCGGAGGGTGAGCCTCCCGGCCGGTCCGCGCCGCTGTCCGGACCCGCACCACCGGTGGCGAGGGCCGTGGTCGCGGTGCCGATCAGCTCCTCGAGCACCGCGGCGACGCGGGCGTACTCGGCCTCGGCGTTCTCGTAGACCCAGGCGATCGACGAGCCGGGCAGGATGTCGTGGAACTGCTGCAGGAGCACGGTGTGCCAGGCCGACTCGAGCGCGTCGTACGGGTACTCCCGACCGAGGCGCACCGCGGCCGTCGTCGCCCAGAGTTCGGCCTCGCGGAGCAGGTGCTCGGAGCGGCGGTTGCCCTGCTTGGTGCGGATCTGTGACGTGTAGGTGCCGCGGTGGAACTCCAGGTACATCTCGCCGGACCACACACCGGGGGTGGGCAGGGCGCGCTCGAGCTCCTCGAACACCTGTGCCGGTGTCCCGAGTTCGACCCGGGGTGAGCCGTCCAGGTCGTGCTGCCGGCGTGCGGCGGCGACCATCTCGCGGGTGGGACCGCCGCCGCCGTCGCCGAAGCCGTAGAGCAGCATCGAGGTGTTCGCGACGCCGCGCTCCTTGTTGTTCCGCTCCCCACGGTGCAGGTCGGCGGGCGAGACGTCCGAGTTGTACGTGTCCGCCGGCGGCAGGTGGGTGAGGACGCGGGAGCCGTCGATGCCCTCCCAGAGGAACGAGGTGTGCGGGATGACGTTCGTCTCGTTCCACGACGGCTTCTGCGTGACGAACCACTTCGATCCGGCGGCCCGGACGATCTGCGGCAGCGCGCCCGTGTAGCCGAACGAGTCGGGGAGCCATGCCTCGGGGGTGTCCACGCCGAACTCCTCGAGGAAGAACCGCTTGCCGGCGACGAACTGGCGGGCCAGGGCTTCGCCGCCGGGCAGGTTCGTGTCGGACTCGACCCACATGCCGCCGACCGGGATCCACCTGCCCTCGGCGACGCGCTGCTTGATGCGCGCGAAGACCTCGGGGTACTCGTCGCGCATCCACGCGTACTGCTGCGCCGACGAGCACGCGAAGGTGAAGTCGGGATCACGGTCCATCAGGTCGAGCACGTTCGAGAAGGTCCGGGCGCACTTGCGCTTGGTCTCGCGCACCGGCCAGAGCCAGGCGGAGTCGATGTGGGCGTGTCCGACGGCGATCGCGCGGTGCGCCGAGCCGCTGGCGGGTACGGCGAGCGCCCCGGCCAGGACGGCACGGGCGTCGGCGGCGGTCCCGGCGACGTCGTCGGGGTCGAGCGCGTCCGCGGCCCGTTCGAGCACCCGGAGGACGTCGGCACCGCGGGTGCCGTCGGTCGGCAGTTCCGCCATCAGCCCGCGGAGCACCCACAGGTCCTGCTGCAACTCCCACACGGTGTCGTCCCGTTCGACGACCTCGAGCGCGCGGAGCCGGTAGATCGGGGCGTCGCCCGCGGTGTGCTTGGAGCCGAGCGGGGTGGCGCCCTGGAACGAGTCCCCGCCGATGTCGGGGTTGGCGCCGGCCTCGATGTACAGCTCGAACGACTCCCCCGGTCCGACCTGCAGCGGGACGCTGTCGTTGCGCGGCTCGATGGCCTTGATCGTGGAGCCGTCCGGACGCCAGGCGAGCCCCTCGGCCTGGAACCCGGCCTGGCGCTTGGTGAACCCGAGGTCGACGTGCAGCTCGGCAGTGGTGCCCTCGGCGGTGCCGAAGTCGGCCGGGACGGTGCCGGTCACACGGAACCAGGTGGTGCCCCAGGGCCGACCGCCCCACGGCGAGCCGACGGTGAACGGTTCGTACTGCTGGGTCACTGCCTCGGCGAAGGGCACGGGTTCGTCCGGGACCTGCCACGCCTCGATCGTGACCGGCGATGCCCGGCGGTGGACGTTCGGGTCGACGCGGTCCCGCACGAGTCGTGCGATCCGGGCCTCGACGAGGGGTTCGTCCTGGTGCATGGAGATGGGTTCCTTCCCAGCGGCGGAGTTCGGTCAGCCCTTGATGCCGCCGGCGAGGGCGTTGCCGCCGCCGAGGCCTCGGGACACGAGCACGTAGAGCGCGATGACGGGCACGGAGTAGACGATCGAGAACGCGGCGAGCTGCCCGTAGGCCACCGCCCCGTTCTGCCCGAAGAAGTTGAAGATGCTCACCGCGGCGGGCACCTTGTCGGGCGAGAGCAGCAGGACGAAGGGGACGAAGAAGTTCCCCCACGCCTGGATGAACACGAAGATGAACACCACGGCGATGCCCGGTCGCATCAGCGGGATGACGATGCGCCACAGCGTCGTGAACATCGACGCCCCGTCGGTCCAGGCCGCTTCCTCGAGCGAGATCGGGACCGCGTCCATGAAGTTCTTCGCCATCCAGATCGCCATCGGCAGGCTGGTCGCGGCGAGGAAGAAGATGCAGCCGTAGATGTTGTCGATGAGGTTGAGCGACACGAACAGCGCGTAGACGGGCACCATCATCGCGGTGATCGGAAGGCCGGTGCCGAACAGGATGCTGTACAGGAACGGCTTGTTGACACGCATCTTGTACCGGGACAGCGGGTACGCGGCGAGGATCGCGACGACGACCGTGACGACCGCCGTCCCGCCGGAGAGCAGCAGGCTGTTGCCGAGCGGGATGAACGACAGCTCCGGGGTGAGCACCGTCGTGAAGTTGTCCAGCGTGAACTGCGACGGCAGCTTCACCGACAGCGACGCCTGCGCGTCGAGCGAGGCGAACACGAGCCACAGGAGCGGCACCGCGAAGCAGACCGCGATGACGAGCAGCACGACGTTCGCCACCCACCGCATCGTCCGACCTCGGGGCGAGGTCATGTGCAGGGACCCCGGCGCGGTGATCGAACGGGTCGTGGTCTGGTCGAGGGACGGGGCTGTGATGGCCATCAGTCCACCTCCGGCTTGAGCGCTCTGATGTAGATGATCGAGAAGACCGCCCCCACCACGAGCAGGATGGTCGCGATCGCGGTCCCGAAGCCGAGCTGCGAGAACTTGAACGCCTCCTGGTACGCCAGGATCGGCAGCGTCGAGGAGTTGGTGCCCGGCCCGCCACCGGTCATCACGAAGATGAGGGTGAAGACCGACAGCGTCTGCAGCGTCGTCAGCATGAGGTTCGTGGAGATGCTCCGGCGGATCACCGGCAGCGTGATGTAGACGAGTCGCTGCCACCCGGTGGCGCCGTCCACCTCGGCGGACTCGGTGATCTCCTCGGGGACCTCCTGCACGGCGGCGGAGTAGACGAGCATCGAGAACGCGGTGCCGCGCCAGATGTTCGCCAGGATGATCGCGACCATCGGGTACGTGTAGAGCCAGTTCGAACCGGTGATCCCGAAGACCGCCAGGAACGAGTTGAGTGTGCCCTCGTCGTTGAAGAACGCGTACGCCGCGAAGGACGCCACGATCTCGGGCAGGACCCACGCCGCGACGACGAAGGTGCCGACGATCGAGCGGACGACGTTGTTCGCCGACCGCATGAGGAGCGCCAGACCGAGTCCGAGCACGTTCTGTCCCACGACCGCCGAGGCGAGCAGGAACACCACGGTCAGGATGACCGACTTCGGGAAGTCCTTGTCCTGGAACAGCTCGATGTAGTTCCGCATGCCGACGAACTGCTGGTCGGCAGCGCCGGCGCCGGTCAGGGCGGAGTTCGTGAACGACCCGTAGAACGACGAGATGACGGGGCCGAGCAGGAAGATCACGAGCAGGACGAGCGCCGGCAGGAGCGGGACGGCCCGACCGACGTTGCGGAGCGGCTTGCGCTTCCGCGGGACGGGAGGGTCGGTGCGTCTCGGCGCACCGGGCGCCGGGAGCACCGGCGCGAGGGGAGTACTGGTCATGCTGGGTGCCTTCCAGGACAGCTCACGGTGATGAGTGGGGACGGACGGGAGGAGCGGTGCGGGCTGGCACCGCGCCTCCCGTCCGACGACGGTCGGGTCAGGGCCCGGTCCGGTCAGCGCGCCGAGACCGTGTTCTCCTTGCCGACCACGCCGACGACGGCGTCGTCGTAGGCGGCCGCCGCTTCCTTCGGCGACTGCTGTCCGGTCATCACCGACTCCATGGCGACCTGGATGGCGTTCGAGATCTGTGAGTAGTCACTCGTGGCGGGGCGGAAGTTGGTGTGCTCCACGAGGCCTGAGAAGAACTTGAACGTCGGGTTGGCGCCGGTGTACTCCGGGTCCTCGGCGACGTCCTTGCGGACGGCGATCTGGCTGTTCTCGGAGTCGTACTTCAGGGAACCGTCCTTGCTGAGGAAGGTGGTGATGAAGTCGAACGCCGCCTGCGGGTTCTTCGTCTTGGCGCCGACCGCCAGGGTCCAGCCACCGGACATGCTGTTGTAGCCGGGCTCCTGGCCGTTCTGGGTCGGCATGGCCGCCTGGCCCATCACGTCGTTCCACTCGGCCCACGGGGCGGTGCCGGACTTCAGCCAGGTGCCGGACTGCCACGAGCCGTCGAGGTCGATCGCGAGCTTGCCCTCGGGCAACCACGTCTGCGCGATGGTCGTGCCCACGTTGGTGTCGAGCGCCTGCTGCGGTGTCGGGCCGAGATCGCCCTGGTAGACGTCCTTCACGAACTGCAGCGAGTCCTGGAACTGCTTCGAGCCGGTGACCCACTTCTTGTCCTTGTACAGCGTGTTGCCGGGGCCGTCCGCGCCGTACAGGAGCATCTCGAAGCCCTGCATGGTCGACGCTTCGCCCTGCGCCTTGCCCGAGTAGATGTTGAAGGGGATGAGGTCGGGCTTCTCGTCCTTGATGGTCTTCGCGGCGGCGAGCACGTCGTCCCAGGTCTTCGGCTGCCACGGAACGGGCAGACCGACCTCCTTGAAGACGTCCTTGTTGTACCAGAGGGCTCGGGTGTCGGTGCCCATCGGGACGCCGTAGACCTTGCCGTCGTCACCCTGCCCGGCCTGCTTGGCGTTGTCGAAGAACTGGTCCCACTCGTCCCACTTGTCCGTGTACTCGTCGAGTGGCAGCAGGTAGCCCGCCTCGGCATCGGCCTTGACGAGGAACGTGTCCTCGTACATGACGTCCGGCGCGGTGGCGGGGGCCTTGTTCATCAACGCGAGCTTCGTGTAGTAGTCGTTGCCCTGGGCCTGGATCGGGACGAGCGTGACCTTCTTGCCCGGGTTGTCCTTCTCGTACTCCTTCTTGACGACCTTCATCTGGGCGTCGAGCTGCTGGAAGGCACCGTACTTCTGGTACGCGATCTTGATGGTGTCACTCGAGGCGGACCCCGAGCTCGAGCAGCCTGCGAGACCCACTGCGGCGACTGCCACGGCTGCGAGTCCGGCGATGATGCGGGTGCGTTTCATCGGTGCTCCTTTGCACGGGTGAAGGTCGCGGACTCCGTTGCCCGCGTTGCGCAGTTAGTCCACCGTATGGACTTAAACGTTGTCAAGACATGGGCGCAAAGTGCGCCCGGTTCGTGACCTGCGGCCCGGGGGCGGGGTGCGCGCGGGCGTCCGCCGAGATTCGCGCTGAGCGACAGAACTCGCGGCCCCGAGCCCGAGCGGTGTCGCTGGGCGCGAAACCCGGCCGGGCGCGCGGGCGCCCCGCCGGCCAGCCGGCTCCGGGCCGCTACCGGATCGGCGTGGCTCCGCCGGTCACGGTGACGCCACCAGCCGCCGGCACGTCGACGAGCAGCAGACTCGGCCGTCCGACATGCCGACCCTGACGGATGACGACACGGTCGCCCGCGGAGGCCCGTCCCACCGCCCGCAGGTACGCGCCGACCGACGCGGCCGCCGATCCCGTCGCCGGGTCTTCGGTGATGCGGCCGACCGGGAAGAGGTTCCGCGCCTCGTACACGGCCGGGCCCGCTGCCGGAGTGGGACCGGCACCCGTCATCTTCCCCGGACCCCCGGTCTCCCCCGGGCCGGCCGTCTCGCCCGGGCCGACAGGGTGCAGCACGGTGACGGTCGCCGGCCACGAGCTCCGCCGCATCAGCTCGGCGAGGACGTCGGGCGCAAACCGGAACTGGTGGAACAGGTCCTGGTCGGCCAGGACGAGCACGGGGTGCCAGTTGCCGGCGAAGGCCTCGAGTGGTGGGTGCCCCGCGTCGAGGTCGTCCAGCGTCAGGCCGAGCACCGCGAGCAGCGGCATCAGGCGTTCGTCCGGCAGGCCCCGGGTCGCGGGCCCGACGCTGGTCATCGCGACCTGGACACCGGCCGTGGTGTCGCTCGCCCGCAGGACGACGTCACCCGAGGCCGTGGCGAACACCCGCCGACCCGCCCCCTGCCGCTCGGCGATCGCCACCGCGAGGGCCACCGTCGCATGGCCGCAGAACGGCACCTCGGCAGCCGGCGAGAAGTACCGCACCCGGACCCGGTCGCCGACGACGCCGGTGACGAACGCGGTCTCGGAGTACCCGACGCGTCGGGCGATCGCGAGCATCTCGTCGTCACCGAGTCCGGCCGCGTCGAGGACGACGCCCGCCGGGTTGCCGCCGGTACCACCGGCCTCCGGGTCGGCGAACGCGGTGTACCGGAGGACCTCGACGGGCTGCACCGTCCGAGCGTACCGACGGCACCCGCCCGCACCCAGCGCCGCACGTGCCGCCGTCGACCGCACGCCGGAACTCGCGCTCAGCGACCCCGCTCGCGCTGACCGACGCGAAGGGTGTCGCTCAGCGCGGATCCACGCCGGTCGCACCGGACGGACCGGTCGAACCGGACGAACGGTCGCACCGGACCCGGCGCGCCGCCGTCAGTGCGCGATGAGCATCGTGCTCGCCCGCGGCGACAGCGCCGCGTCGAGCACCAGGCAGGCCGCCCCGACCGCGGCGACGTCCGTGCCGCGTCGGCTCTCGACCACGGTCACCGGGTGTTTCGGCACCAGGATCGGGGACCCGGTGATCGCCGCGGCGGCTGCCGGGAGGGCCGCGGTCGCGATCCGGGACCAGAACGGTCCGCCGAAGACCACGCGGTCCACGTCGAGCAGGTTCACGATGACGACCACCGCCCGTCCCATCACGGTGCCGACCTCGGCCGCGAACGTCGTCGCGACCGGGTCGCCGGCCGCGATCGCCGCGCCGATGGCGTCCCACGCCCGGTCGACGGCTGCCAGGTCCACCGCGACGCCCGCCCCGGCCTCGCCCGCGCTGCCCGCGCCGGCGCCCGCGCCCGCGCTGCCCGCACCCGCGCCCACGCCCGCGCCGCCGAGGTCCACCCCGCGCTCCACGGCGATCCGCACGAGCCGGTCCGGTGTCACCGTCGCCCCGACCTCACCACGCCCACCGGCACTGTCGGGCGTCCCCGCGAGGAACCCCTGGTCCACCATGATGTGTCCGGCGTCCCCGGCGTTCGCACCCGCACCCCGGACGGGCTCGTGGTCGACGACGAGCCCGACGCCGAAGCCGGTGCCGAAGTACACGAACGCGAAGTCCCGGGCCGCGGACTCCCGCGCCAGGAACATCTCGCCGACGGCGGCCGCCGTGACGTCCTTCTCCAGCAGCACCGGGTAGCCGGTGGCGTCGCCGAGGGCGTCCCGGAGTGCCACGTCCCGCCATCGCGGCAGGAACGGCGGGTCGAGCACGACACCCGCGGCCGCGTCGATCGGACCGGGCGACGCGATGCCGACCCCGAGCACGGTGTCCGGCGCGACGCCGGACCGGCGGACGAGCCCGTCGACGGCTGCGGCCATGGTGCGGACGACCTGGTCCGGGTCCTCGGCGCTCGGCGTCGAGGTGGTCGACTCGGCGACGACCGCGCCGGCGAGGTCGAGCAACACGTACGTGACGACGGCGGGATCGACGTGCACGCCGATCGCGAACCGGCTCCGCGCCTCCAGTCTGAGGATCGTGCGCGGCTTGCCGCGGCCGGAGACGACAGTTCCGGACTCGACGATCATGCCGGCGTCGATGAGGAACCGCGTGACGTTCGAGACGGTCTGTGGGCTGAGGCCCGTCCGGGCCGCGAGTTCGACGCGGCTCAGGCCCTCCGGCGACCGGCGGACGGCATCCAGCACGACCGTGCGGTTGAACCCACCCAATGACGGCAGGTTCGCCCCACGCCGATGCTCCGCCATCCCGCGACCATACCGCCGTGTGACGACGGCTCCGGCGCATCGCTGGCTTCTCACCCGCCTGCACCGTTACCCTGACCGACATGACGGACCTCCGCCTCGAAGAACTCTCCGCAGCGACCGTCGCCGCGGCCAACTCCCTGACCCTGAAGCCGGGGCAGGAGCAGTTCGTCCAGCCCACCTCGTACGCGCAGGCCGAGTCGGACGTCAAGCCGAGCGCCGCCTGGCCCCGCGTGGTCCTGGACGGGGACGAGGTCGTCGGCCTCATCGTCGGCAGCTTCGACGCGGAGAACGCGCAGGAGGAACTCCGCAGCTGCATCTGGCGCGTCAACGTCGCGGCCAACGCGCAGGGGCGCGGGGTCGGTCGATTCGCCGTCCACGGACTGGCGGAGGAGGCCCGCAAGCGCGGCTTCGAGCGCCTCACCGTCGTCTACGAGCCGGGCACCGGCAGCCCCGAGGCGTTCTTCGAGGCCATCGGCTTCACCGTCGTGGGTGAGACGCAGTACGGCGACCACTTCGCGGCCCTGACGCTGTAGTGCCGGAACCGGTCGACTTCGGGGCCGAGGTCGCCGCGGTCGTCCGGGCCATCCCGCCGGCGCACGTGATGACCTACGGCGACGTCGCCGCGGTGCTCGGGTCGCGTGCGTCCCGCGCGGTCGGCAAGGTGATGGCGCACGAGGGCTCGGACCTACCGTGGTGGCGGGTCGTCCGTTCCGGCGGGCTGCCGCCGGTCCACCACGAGGCGCGCGCACTGGAGCAGTACCGCGTCGAGGGCACGCCGCTCCGGTGGTCGCGGGACGGCGCGTCCTGGAGGCTCGACATGCGGCGGGCGCGCTGGTCGCCGTCCGGGGACGGCTGGACAGACGACGGTCCGCCCGACGAGCCCGACGAGCCCGACGGCCTCGGCGGCTAGCGCTTCCGAGTGGTCGTCGCGGTGCCGGGCCGGACGTCGAACCGCGTGCCCTTCGCGTTCGGCGGCAGCAGGAACATCACGAACAGCACGAGCGACCCGATGCCCGGCAGCACGTGCAGGAACTGCCAGAACCCGGACAGGTTCGCGTCGTGCAGCCGCCGAGCGCCGAGTGCCAGCCCGCCGATGAGGGTGATCAGCGCCCAGAGCACGAACAGGTAGGACCCGACGGGGTTCTCGAGCAGCGGTGCATCGGGGGTGAAGGCCTGCGGCACGAGCTGCAGCACCAGACCGATCGCGAACGAGGTCAGCCACCACCACCAGAACTCGGCGCGCGAGGCCCGGCCGGTGAACACGGTGTACTTCCGCCAGAACCGTCGGACGGCCTCGGCGAAGGGCGCTCCGTAGAGGGGATCGCGGAGGGCGACACCACCCGGCTGCACGTCGTTGTCGCTCATCCCCCCACCCAACCACGCCGTCCCGCCGGACTCCGGACGGGACGCGCCCCCGGACGCACATCGCGCCCCGTCGGAACGGGGCGCGATGGGCGTGGCGGGGCAGAGCGCAGCGGTCGTCAGACCAACGAGTCGCGCCAGGCCGCGTGCAGCTGCGCGAACCGTCCGGTCCCCGCGATGAGGTCGGCGGGCGTGCCGTCCTCGACGATGCGGCCGTACTCCATCACGAGCACCCGGTGGGCGATCGCGACCGTGGACAGTCGGTGCGCGATGATCACCGCGGTGCGGTCGGCGAGCAGGGTCTCCAGGCCCTCCTGCACCAGACGCTCCGACGGGATGTCGAGCGACGCCGTGGCCTCGTCGAGGATCAGCACCTTCGGGTCGGCGAGGAAGGCCCGGGCGAACGAGAGCAGCTGGCGCTGCCCCGCCGACACCCGGCCACCGCGCTTGTTGACGTCGGTGTCGTACCCGTCCGGCAGCGCCATGATGAACTCGTGCGCGCCGACGGCCTTCGCCGCCGACTCGATCTCCGCACGGGAGGCCCCGGGTCGACCGAGCTCGATGTTGTCCGCGACGGACCCCGAGAACAGGTACGCCTCCTGCGTCACCATCACGATGGCGCGGCGCATGTCCTTCGGGTCGAGGTCCCGCAGGTCCACGCCGTCGAGCGTCACCGTGCCCGAGGTCGGGTCGTAGAACCGGGCCATCAGCTTCGCGAGCGTCGACTTGCCGGCACCGGTGGACCCGACCAGGGCGATCGTCTGCCCGGATGGGATGTGCAGGTCGAACTCCGGCAGCACGACCCGGTCGGCCGTGTACGCGAACTCCACGTGGTCGAAGTCGATCCGACCCCGGGCGTCCGGCAGCTTCGTCGGCTTCGTCGGGTCCGGCACGCTCGGCCGCTCCTCGAGCACGCCGGAGATCTTCTCCATCGCCGCGGATGCCGACTGGTAGCTGTTGTAGAACATCGCCAGTTCCTGCGCCGGGTCGAAGAACCGCTTGGCGTACAGGGCGACCGCGAGCAGCGCGCCGATCTCCAGCGATCCACCGACGACCCGGAAGCCGCCGACGATGACGACGGCAGCCAGGGTGGCGTTGCCGATGAGGACCAGGCCCGGGTCGAAGATCCCGAACAGGTTGAACACCCGGGCGTTCGCCTGCCGGTTCTGCTCGACCTGGACGCCGTACTCGGTCTCGTTGCGGGACTCCTTGCGGAACGCCTGCACCGCGCGGATGCCCGTCATCGTCTCGACGAAGTGCACGATCACACGGGCGCTGGTCGTCCGGGTGGAGCGGAACAGCTGCTGCGAGCGCTGCTGGAACCACCGGGTCAGGAACCACAGCGGGACGAGGGCGATCGCGAGCACCAGGCCCGAGGTCGGGTCGAGGAACACCAGCGCGACTGCGGTGAACACCATGTACAGGACGCCCTGGATGAGCTGGTTCAACCCGGAGTCGAGCAGTTCCCGGATGGAGTCCAGGTCGCTCGTCTGCCGGGAGATGATCCGTCCCGACGTGTACGTCTCGTGGAACTCCAGCGACAGCCGCTGCGTGTGCAGGAACACCCGCTTCCGGAGGTCGAACAGGATCGCCTGACTGATCCGGGCCGCCAGCACCGTGTACCAGGCGGTGAGGACCGCCCCGACGATCGCGATGGTGATGTAGAGCCCGACGACGAGGAACGCCGGCATCCAGTCGTCACGGTCGAGCACGGCGGGCAGGGCGTTGTCGATGCCCCACGCGATGAGCGTCGGGCCGGCGACCTGTCCACCGGTGGAGAGCACCACGACGACCGCGATGCCCCAGAGCCGGGCCTTGAGCGGTGCCGCGAGGGAGCTGAGCAGCGTCAGCGACCGGCGGCGCAGCCGACGGCTCTCGGCCTTCGTGAAGTCCTCACGCTCCTCGCCACGTGTCCCGTGGACGGTGATGGACGCGGTGACCGGAGCTGCCGCCTCGGCCGCCTGCGTGCCGGTGCCGACCTGCGCCACCGGCACCGAGCCTCCCGTCGGTTCCTGGTCGACGGTCAGGGGCTGGTCGTGGTCGGTCTCGTTGCTCATGCCATCGCCTCCTCTCGGTCCTCGGCGTCGTCGTCGTCGAGCGACGAGATGACGAAGCGGTAGTGCTCGTTGGTGGCCATCAGCTCCGAGTGGGTGCCGACGGCGGTGACGCGGCCGTTCTCCATGAGCGCCACGCGGTCGGCGAGGGTCACGGTGGACGGGCGGTGGGCGACGATCAGTGACGTCGTCTCGGCGAGGACCCGGCGGAGCCCCGCTTCGACGCGTGCCTCGGTGTCGACGTCGAGCGCGGACAGCGGGTCGTCGAGGACGAGCACGCTCGGCCGCGCCGCGATGGCCCGGGCGAGCGCCAGGCGCTGTCGCTGACCGCCGGAGAGGGACAGCCCCTCTTCGCCGACGCGGGTGTCGACACCCTCGGGCAGGTCGTCCACGAAGGACGCCTGCGCGATGTCGAGCGCCTCGCGCATGACCCGCTCGGCTTCGTCCCCGGACAGGTCGGGCCGACCGAGCAGGACGTTGTCCCGCACGCTCGACGAGAACAGGGTGGCGTCCTCGAACGCGACGCCGACGTGCCGACGGAGTTCGGCGCGGGACAGGTCGCGGACGTCGACGCCGTCGATCGTCACCGATCCGCCGGTCACGTCGTACAGCCGCGGGACGAGCGCCAGCAGGGTCGTCTTGCCCGAGCCGGTGAGGCCGACGAGCGCCATGGTCTCGCCGGGACGCAGCTGCAGCTCGACGCCGTTCACCAGGTCGGGGAACTGCGCCGGGGAGTCCTGGTAGCGGAAGTGCGTCGCGTTGAAGGCGAGTGCCCCGTGGGGTTCTGCGATCGTCTTCGGCGACTCCGGGTCCGTGATCGTGTTCTCGGAGTCCATGACCTCGAAGAACCGGTCCACGGCGGTGCGGGTGTCGAACGTCATCGACAGGAAGAAGCCGATCGACTCGATCGGGAACCGCAGCACGGTGGCCGTCGCGAAGAACGCGAACAGCTGGCCGACGCTCAGCTCCCCCTGGCTGGCGAGCCAGATGCCGGCGAGCAGACACAGCGCGAACGCCACGTCCGGCACGAGCAGCAGCCAGAACCAGATCGCCGCGATCGCCTTGGCCTTCTCGATCTCGGTGCCGCGCAGCTGTTCGGCCTGCTCGGCGAACTCGTCGAGCTTGTACCGACCGCGGCCGAACGCCTTGAGCACGCGGATGCCGTGCACCGACTGCTCGACACTGGTCGCGAGGTCCCCGACCTGGTCCTGACTGCGTCGGGCGACGACCGAGTACTTGCGCTCGAACAGCACGCTGTTCACCCAGACCGGGATCGAGGCGACCAGGAAGATCAGGCCGAGCTGCCACCCGAAGGTGAACAGGACACCGAACCCGATGACGATCGTCACGACGTTGACGACCAGGAGCACGATCCCGAAGGCGAGCCAACGGCGGATCAGCGACAGGTCGGACACCGATCGGGACAGCAGCTGCCCGGACTCCCACCGGTCGTGGAAGGCGACCGGCAGGTCCTGCAGCTTCGCGTACAGCGCGTTGCGCATGCTCGCCTCGATCCGGGTCGACGGCCGCATGACCATCTTCCGACGGGAGGCGATGAAGAACGCCTCGAGGACGCCGAGCGCCAGCACGCCGAGTCCGGCGGGCCAGATGCGGCTGCCGTCACCGGACGCGAGCGGTCCGTCGACGAGCGCCTGCAGCACGTAGGGGATGACGAGCGCGACGACGGAGGCGCCGAGCGCTGCCAGCATCCCGCCGAGGAGCCGCCATCGGTACGGCTTGACGTAGGGCCAGATGCGCGCGATGGCGCGGGCGGTGGATGGGCGCGCCGGTGTCGGCGCCGGTTCCCGGTGGTGTACCTGGGACATGCGTGTGCGTCCTCGTGCTTCGTACGGGCGCCGGTGCGGTCAGGTTGCGTCTGACCGGACGGGAGGCCCGGGGTGCGTTGCGTGGTCTGGTCGGCCGGGTGCCCGTTCGGGTCCACCGCGACGGCGCGCGGCGTCCCTCCGGTTCCGTCGGCGCCGCTGGGACGACGTCGCCCGTGGGGCGGGTGGGGCCGGTCGTGCGCCTAGGCGGACGGCGGCGTCGGGACGCCGGGAGCGGCCGTGCCGATGGACGTCGATCGCGTCCGGGCAGCCGTTGCGGTGGTGCCGGTCGTCGTGCCCATCGTCACTCCAGTCTCGTCGTCGTCACCGTCGTGCCCGCGGTGCTGCCGACCTGAGAAGTCGTCAGCGATGAGGTCGCGGAGCCTTGCAGACTATCGGCAGCGACTCTCAGGACGCAACCAGGATCTCGTGCCGGTTGCGCCCTGGTCGACGCGGGGTCGAACTGGACTCAGTGGAAGAAGTGCCGCTCGCCCGTGAAGTACATCGTCACGCCGGCAGCGGTCGCAGCCGCGATGACCTCGTCGTCGCGGACGCTCCCGCCGGGCTGGGCGACGGCACGGACGCCCGCGTCGAGCAGCACCTGCAGGCCGTCGGCGAACGGGAAGAACGCGTCGGACGCCGCGACCGAACCGGCAGCGCGGTCCCCGGCCCGGTTCACCGCGAGGTGGCACGAGTCGACCCGGTTGACCTGCCCCATCCCGACACCGACGCTCGCGCCCTGGTTCGCCAGGAGGATCGCGTTCGACTTCACCGCGCGGCTCGCCTTCCACGCGAACGCCAGGTCCGCCAGGGTCTGCTCGTCGGCCGGCTCGCCGGAGACGAGCGTCCACGTGGACTGGTCGAACGTCGTGAAGCGGTCGGCGTCCTGCACGAGGAACCCGCCGGAGATCTGCTTGACCTCTCGCTCGGCGAGGGCGAAGTCACCCGGCAGCGTGAGCAGCCGGATGTTCTTCTTGCGGGACAGGACCTCGAGCGCCTCCGGGTCGAACGCGGGAGCGACGACGACCTCGGTGAAGATGTCGGCGATCGTCTCGGCCATGCCACGGGTCACCGTCCGGTTCGCCGCGATGACGCCGCCGAACGCCGACAGCGGGTCGCAGGCGTGGGCAGCCGCGTGCGCCGAGGCGATCGGGTCACCGGCGTCGGGCGCCGCCACCGCGATGCCGCAGGGGTTGGCGTGCTTGATGATCGCGACGGCCGGCTCGGTGAAGTCGTACGCAGCACGGACGGCGGCATCGGCATCGACGTAGTTGTTGTACGACATCTCCTTGCCGTGCAGCTGCGTCGCCTGGGCGATCCCGGTGCCGTTCGTGCTCGTGTAGAGCGCCGCGGACTGGTGGGCGTTCTCGCCGTAGCGGAGCGTCGCGGTTCGGTCCGCGGACAGCGTGAGGTGCTCCGGGAACGCGCTGGGGGCCTCCTGGCCGTCGTGCTCTGATGCCGCGGACGTCGCCGACGTTGCCGACGGGGCCACGACCTCGGACGCGAAGTAGCTGGCGACCGCGGTGTCGTACGCCGCGGTGTGACCGAAGGCCTGCGCGGCCAGACGCTTGCGGAGTTCCAGGGTCGTGCCGCCGGCACGGACGGCTTCGACGACCTCGGCGTACGAGGACGGCGACACCACGATCGCGACGTTCGGGTGGTTCTTCGCGGACGCGCGGACCATCGCCGGGCCGCCGATGTCGACGTTCTCGACCACGGTCGCGGTGTCGGCGCCCGAGGCGACCGTCTCGACGAACGGGTACAGGTTCACCACGACCAGCTCGAACGGGGCGATCCCCAGGTCGGCGAGCTGCTGCTCGTGCGACTCCAGCCGCAGGTCGGCGAGCAGGCCCGCGTGCACGGCCGGGTGCAGGGTCTTCACGCGGCCGTCGAGCGACTCCGGGAAGCCCGTGACGCTCGCGACGTCGGTGACGACGTACCCGGCGTCACGGATGGTCTGCGCGGTGGAGCCCGTCGAGACGAGTTCGACGCCGGCGTCGGCGAGCGCGCCGGCGAGCTCGAGCAGCCCCGACTTGTCGCTCACCGAGATGAGGGCTCGACGCACGGGCACGACGTCCCGGTCGCGGTACAGGCTGGGGTCGGCGGCGTGCACGCTCATGCGGGGGTGGTGCCCTTCAGGTCGATGTGTCCGTTGGCGATGTCGAGGACGGTCTGGATGAGCAGCCGACGTTCGACGGGCTTGATGCGGTCGTGCAGGGTCGACTCGGTGTCGCCGGGCAGGACCGGGATGCGCTCCTGCGCCAGGACCGGACCGCTGTCGACACCGTCGTCCACCGCGATGACGCTCGCGCCGGTCTGGGTGACGCCGGCGGCCAGCGCGTCCCGGACGCCGTGCGCTCCCGGGAACTCCGGCAGGTACGCGGGGTGGGTGTTGATGACCGACGGCCCGAACTCGGCGACGACCGCGGGCGGGAGCAGGCGCATGAGCCCGGACAGGACGAGCAGGTCGGGCGTCCACGGGCGGATCTGCTCGGCGAGCGCTGCACCCCACTCGGCTCGGGTGGCGTACCGGGTGTACGGGACCGTGAAGGTCGGGATCGAGTAGTGCTCGCCGAGCTGCAGGCCCTCGGCGTCACGGTCCGCCCCGATCGCGACGACGCGGGCGGGGTACTCGGCATCACGGGTCGCCTCGAGCAGGGCTCGGAGGTTCGACCCGGTACCGGAGATCAGGACGACCAGTTCGAGCACGGGGACAAGCCTAGCGGGGGCGGGTGCTGCCGGGCGCGTGGGCAGGCTGACCGTACGGCGTCCATCGTCGTCACCGGTCGTCCGCGGTGACATCTGGTACTGGAGTGTGTAGCGTCAGATCCTCGCCCAACTCGTCCTCGACGCAACGATCCGGAGTCATCGTGATCCTTTCCCTCCCTCCCCTCGCCATCGCCGGTCTCGCGGCCGTCGTCTCCTTCGCGGGCGCACTCGTGCCGACGCATCCCGCCGACGCCGCATCCGTCATCGACACTCCTGCCGCCGCTGCTGCTGCAGCAGCCGCACAGGAGGCGGACCCGGTCCTCAGTGCGCTGCAGGCTTTGGAAGGGAAGCAGTCCGCCGCGGAGATCGATCGGATCGTCGACACCGGACACGTGGTCGCCACGTACACCGAAGGCACCTCGTCGACGATCGTCGCGGCCGTGGACCTCGGGCCGGCGTCTCGCGGACTCTCCTTCGTCGCACCCGGCTGCAGTGCCGACAGCCTGTGCGTGATGAACACGAGCAACTCGCCGAGCGCCTCCACCGGCGTGGGATCGCTCACCGGAACGTGGAATCGCATCAAGAGCGCCGCCGCCCGAGGCCGCAACGCCCGCTTCACGTGGAGCGGCGGCGCGCTCACCGTCGGCGCCGGGCAGATCAACTACTTCGGCTCACCCGTCACGATGACGAAGGCCAGCAGGTGACC
The DNA here is from genome assembly GCF_003234045.1 of Curtobacterium sp. MCPF17_047. Classification (NCBI taxonomy): domain Bacteria; kingdom Bacillati; phylum Actinomycetota; class Actinomycetes; order Micrococcales; family Microbacteriaceae; genus Curtobacterium; species Curtobacterium sp. MCPF17_047. The sequence continues at coordinate 38,223 of NZ_QKSF01000019.1, forward strand.
GGCTGACCTTCGCTCAGGCGTCGTCGTCGCCCTTCGGCTTCCGCCACCATGGCAGCTCGTCCTCGGGGATCTGGTCCGTCGTGTCCCAGGTCGTCGCCCGTGGCGCGGGTCGCGCCGGCGGTTCCGGGTCGACGTCGTCACGGCCGGCGACGAACTCCTCGGTGCTCCACGGGAAGGCCGGCTGTTCGTCCGTCCGCGGGACGGGAGGTGCCTCCCGCCGTTCCGCAGGACCGGCCGCGGCGTTCGTGGACGACTCGTCCGCTGGACGACCGGCACCGCCCGCACGGTGGCGCAGGTCGTCCGCACGGTCACGGAGGCCACTCGCACGGTCGCGGAGGTCGCCGGCACGGTCGCGGGCACCGGACGCGGCAGCCCGGAGGCGTGCGCGCATGCTGCCGACGGCCGGCGCTGCTGCTGCGCGGTCGTCGAGGCGCTCGGCCGCGACGGCGTCGGTCCGTGCCCAGTCGGGCAGGTCGACGTCGGTGGCGACGGCAGCGGTCGAGACGGCGGTGGGGGCGGGTGCGGGCGCTGCGTCCGCCGAGCGGTCGTCCTCGTCCTCGTCGACGGCGTTCGGCGATCGGTCCGTCTCCGCGTGCGCGGTCGTCACCGCGTCGTGCTGCTCGTCGACCGAGAACCGATGGACTCCGGTGGTGCGTCCGGCGCCGGCGGACTCTAGCGCGGCGATGAGCGAGCCGTGCTCCGGAGTCGCGTCGGCGGTGGCGAGGTCGTCCTCGGTCTCGTGCCAGCGCTCACCGATCCACGAGCGCTCGGGCAGCCGGACCAGGTCACTGCCGATCGCGAGCGCGATGAGGGCGGGGATGCCCACCTCGAGCGCGGCGAACCCGCCCACGGCCAGCGCATGCGGTCCGACGTCGGCCAGGCGCCCGGGTCCGACGGAGCCGGACGACATCCAGGCGAGGCCACCGATGACGACGCCCGCGACGAGTCCGGTCACGACACCACCGATCGCCCGGTACAGCGCCGAGTCGGCGGCACCGAGCATCCGCACCAGGCGCGGCCGCATCAGCCCGCCGACCGCGAAGCCCGCGACGACGGGGACCAGGATCCAGACGAGTCCGAACGTGTGCCCGGAGGTCGGCAGCGCACCGAGGACGGGGATCGCCGGCACCGGCCCCAGTGCCGTGCCGATCGGGGACACTGCGGAACCGGTGCCGATCGCGAAGCCCGGGCCGACGAGCCAGGCCGTGGCCCAGGCGACGAAGTCGGGGATGAACGCGAGTTGGCCGACGGTCAGGGCGAAGCCGCCGACCAGTCCGGCGTGCGAGCGTTCGTAGAGGGTGATGACCTCGGCGAACGAGACCAGCAGCACGAGTCCGACGAGCACTGCGGCGACGGCGACGACGCATGCGGTCGCGACCGTGCCGGCGCGCAGGCCGAAGCCGACGACGACCCGCCACAGGGTGGGGATCCGGTCGACCAGGTCGACGATGCGCGCGGTGACCGGGTCGGCGGCCAGGCCTCTGCGTCGACGGCAGACCTCGGCGGAGACGACCGCGGGGATCCCGAACCAGAGCGCCGGTGCGACGACCGCCTGCCAGGTGGTCGGGTGCGTGGCTGCGCTGGTCGAGCTCAGTGCGACGAGGAGCCCGAGGACGGCGACAGCGGCCGTCCCGACGAGGATGCCGGTCACGCGGTGCTCGGTCTCGGCGAACCGACGTCCGGCGCGCGCGCCCAGCCAGGCGGTGACGACGGCGAACCCGAGGGCGGCGAGACTCACCCCGATCGGCGCGGAGGCTCCGGACAACCCGGTCGCCTTCGCCGCGGCGGCCCCGAGCGTGAACGTCACGTCGACGCCGTGTCCGATCAGCCAGACGTTGCCGGCAGCGGTCCAGAACACGTCCCAGTCGACCTGGAGCCCGTACTCGAACGCCCACAGCAGGGTGAGCGGGACGAGCGCGATGCCCACGCCGACGCCGACCGTCACGATCGCTTCGATCACGGCGAGCAGAGCGGTTCCCAGGCGGTTCATCGCAGCGAGGATACGGCGGCCACCTCCGCGCTCGCGGGTGCCGCGCGGCTCCGCCGGAACACCGGGGCTCTTCAGCCGCACCGCGTCCGGGCGCGGCGCGATCGGAGGACACCGGTGTCGCGGGGACCAGCCCGACCACGAACGGACGGGAGGCGCGGTGCCAGCCGGCACCGCGCCTCCCGTCCGCAGGGGGCCTGCGACTACTTCGCCGCGACGACCTCGCGCAGCAGCGCGGCGGTCTCGGACGGCGTCTTGCCGACCTTGACGCCGGCAGCCTCGAGCGCCTGCTTCTTCGCCTCGGCCGTACCGGCGGAACCGGACACGATCGCGCCGGCGTGGCCCATCGTCTTGCCCTCCGGGGCGGTGAAGCCCGCGACGTACCCGACGACCGGCTTCGTGACGTGCGCCTTGATGTAGTCGGCGGCACGCTCCTCGGCGTCGCCACCGATCTCACCGATCATCACGATGGCCTCGGTCTCGGGGTCGGCCTCGAACGCGGCGAGCGCGTCGATGTGCGTCGTCCCGATGACCGGGTCGCCGCCGATGCCGATGGCGGTCGAGAAGCCCAGGTCACGCAGCTCGTACATCATCTGGTAGGTCAGGGTGCCGGACTTCGACACGAGACCGATCGGGCCCTTTCCGGTGATCGTCGCCGGGGTGATGCCGACGAGCGACTCCCCGGGGGTGATGATGCCGGGGCAGTTCGGCCCGATGATCCGGGTCTTCGCGCCGAGGGCCTTGGCGTGCGCCCAGAACTCGGCGGAGTCCTGCACGGGGATGCCCTCGGTGATGACGACGACCAGCGGGATCTCGGCGTCGATGGCCTCCATCACGGCGTCCTTCGCGAACGCCGGCGGGACGAAGACGATCGAGACGTCGGCACCGGTGGTGTCGATGGCTTCGCGCACCGAACCGAAGACGGGCAGCTCGACGTCACCGTGGGTGACGGTCGTGCCGGCCTTGCGGGCGTTGACACCGCCGACGACGTGCGTCCCGGCCTTGAGCATGAGGGCGGTGTGCTTCGTGCCCTCACCGCCCGTGATGCCCTGGACGATGACCTTGGAGTCCTTGTTGAGGAAGATCGACATGGTCAGTCCCTTCAGGCCGCTGCGGCGGCGAGTTCGGCGGCCTTCTCGGCCGCGTCGTCCATGGTCGCGGCGACGGTGACGAGCGGGTGCGCTGCCTCCGCCAGGATCCGTCGGCCCTCTTCCACGTTGTTGCCGTCCAGGCGGACGACGAGCGGCTTGGTGGCCGCGTCGCCGAGGATGCCGAGGGCGGCGACGATGCCGTTCGCGACGGCGTCGCAGGCCGTGATGCCACCGAAGACGTTCACGAAGACGCTCTTCACCTGGGGGTCACCGAGGATGACGTCGAGGCCGTTGGCCATCACCTCTGCTGAGGCACCGCCACCGATGTCGAGGAAGTTCGCGGGCTTGACCCCGCCGTGACGCTCACCGGCGTAGGCGACGACGTCGAGCGTCGACATGACGAGCCCCGCACCGTTGCCGATGACGCCGACCTGGCCGTCGAGCTTGACGTAGTTGAGGCCGTGGGCCTTCGCCTTGGCCTCGAGCGGGTCCTCGCTGGCGGTGTCCTCGAGTGCCCCGTGTCCCTCGTGGCGGAAGTCGGCGTTCTCGTCGAGCGTGACCTTGCCGTCGAGCGCCAGGATCTGGCCGTCACCGGTGCGGACGAGGGGGTTGACCTCGACCAGGGTGGCGTCCTCACCCGCGAACACGTCGTAGAGCTTCACGAAGACGCTCGCGACCTGGTCGACCAGCTCGTCCGGGAACCCGGCCTGGCGTGCGATGTCGACCCCGGCCTCCTGGTTGATCCCGGTCAGCGGGTTCACCTCGACCCGTGCGAGGGCTTCGGGCTTCTCCACCGCGAGCTGCTCGATCTCCATGCCGCCCTCGACGCTGACGAGCGACAGGTAGGAGCGGTTCGCGCGGTCGAGCAGCACCGAGAAGTAGAACTCCTCGGCGATGTCAGCGCCCTGCGCGACCATCACGCGCTGCACGGTGTGGCCCTTGATGTCGAGGCCGAGGATCGCCTGTGCGTGCTCGAACGCCTCGTCGGGGGTCTTCGCGACCTTGACGCCGCCGGCCTTGCCGCGACCGCCGACCTTCACCTGCGCCTTGACGACGACGACTCCGCCGATCTGCTCGGCCGCCGCCTTCGCCTGCTCGGGGGTGTCGGCGATGATGCCCTGCAGCACAGGGACGCCGTAGGACTCGAAGAGGTCCCTGGCCTGGTACTCGAAAAGATCCACGCTGTTCTTCTTCCCGCACGGTTCGTGCGATCGGCATCGGTCATCCGGTCGCGTCCTCCTCATCGAGGGTCGCTCGATGTCGAGACGACGGCCGCAGCCGAGCCTAGCGCTGGCAGGTGGACGCGCGGTGCCCGGCGGGGAACGCGCGGCCCAGGCCGCCTCGGACCCACGTCGTCCGGGGTACGCCGTCTCCGGGCGACCGACCAGGCCCGATCGTGCACCGTCGATCGGGTGCAGAACGATCTCCGTACCCGTGCCGCCGACGTCTTCGGTTGGGAACTCCGCGATGCCCAGGAGACCGTGGTCGACGCGGTCCTCGCCGGACGCGACGCCCTGGCGCTGATGCCGACCGGTTCGGGCAAGTCCGCGATCTACCAGGTCGCCGCCCTGGCCCTCGACGGCCCGGTCGTCGTGGTCTCGCCGCTCGTGGCCCTGCAGGAGGACCAGGTCGTCGGCATCGAGGACCACCCGGACGCGCCCCGTGCCGTCACGATCAACGCCACCCGGGCGCACCGGGAGCTCGACGGCGCGTGGCAGGCCGTCGCCTCCGGAGATGCCGGCTACGTCTTCCTCGCCCCGGAGCAACTCGCGAAGGACGACGTCGTCGACCGACTCCGGGACGCCGGCGTCGCGCTGGTCACGGTCGACGAGGCGCACTGCGTCTCGAGCTGGGGGCACGACTTCCGTCCGGACTACCTGGCCCTCGGCGAGGTCGTCGAACGCCTCGGCCGTCCGCCGGTGCTCGCGATGACGGCCACCGGGTCGACGCCGGTCCGGAAGGAGATCGTCGAGCGCCTCGGGATGCGCGACCCCCTCGTGCTCGCCACCGGGTTCGACCGGCCGAACCTGCGCTTCGAGGTGCAGCGGCACACGGACGAGGACGAGAAGCGTGAAGCCGTCATCGCCCAGGTCGCGGGGCTCGAGGGTGCCGGCATCGTCTACGTCGCCACCCGTGCCGAGACCGTGCTCTACGCCGACGAACTCGTCGAGAGGGGCCGGCGGGCGAAGGCCTACCACGCGGGGCTCCGGGTGCGGGACCGCGAGCACGTGCACCACGAGTTCCTCGACGGCGACCTGGACGTCGTCGTCGCCACGAGCGCGTTCGGCATGGGCATCGACAAGCCCGACGTCCGCTTCGTCGTGCACGCCGACGTCCCCGAGTCGGTGGACGCCTACTACCAGGAGGTCGGCCGGGCCGGACGGGACGGCGACGTCGGTCTCGCGACCCTGCACTACCGGTCGGAGGACCTCGGGCTGCGCCGGTTCTTCGCCTCGGGCTCACCCCGTCCGGCATCGCTCCGCGCCGTGTTCGACGCGGTGCCCGCTGACGGCGCCGTCGCCCGCTCCGAGGTCGCCGAGCGGGCCGGGCTCGCCGCACGCACCGCGGGACGGGTCGTGAACACCCTGGTCGACGCCGGTGCGCTGGTCGACGACCGGGACGGCCTGCGTCGGGCACCGCACGGCCCGGCGGACGCCGCCGCGGCCGCCGAGCTCGCCAGGGCGCACGCGAAGGAGCGGGAGCGGGTCGAGGAGTCCCGGATCGAGATGATGCGTCGCTTCGCCGAGACGAACGGTTGCCGTCGGCAGTTCCTGCTCGGCTACTTCGGCGACGAACTGCCCGAGCCGTGCGGCAACTGCGACACCTGCTCCGCGGGCACCGCGACCGACGCCGACGCACACGGGGCGGACGGGTCGCACGACGCCGAGTGGCCGCCGGACGCGCCGGTCGAGCACTCCGAATGGGGCCGTGGAACCGTGATGAGCACCGAGGACGACCGGCTGACGGTGTTCTTCGAGTCCGCCGGCTACCGCACGCTCGCCCTGGCCGACGTCACCGAGCGGCACCTGCTCGAACGGGTCTGAACCAGCCGCAGCGGGCGGTCCCCCCGGGGGCGGGAGGGGGAAGGCGCGGTCGCTCGACCACCCGTCGGCGACCGCGCTCCACTCCCCCGAGCACGTGCAGTAGACACCGGGAGTGTGACCCGTCGGTGTCCACCGGGTGAACGGCGCGCGAACCGGCCACGATCAGTCCCGCGGAGCTCCGACGGTGCGCCGAGCGACGCGGTGCGTCCCCCGGGCACCGCGCACACTCCCACCGGCACCCGGGTACCAAGGACCGGTGGGCAGGACGGCGCACCGCAGACCGCGCACGGCAGGCGCGCACCGCAGATCGAGCCCACACGCATCAGCACGACGACCGACAGGAGCGACCATGTCCGACCCCGGCATCACCCCAGGCGACGAGTTCAGCGACGGCGTCAGCGACTCCGACGACGAGGGCCGCGCCGACGACGTCGACCGCGAGTACGTCGGCGGCTTCGAGACCGACGACGCCGAAGAGGCGCTCGAGACCGTCACGAACGACGCCGTCGCCGGCGAGACCGTCGAGCCCCAGCTCGGTGACGGCACCGACGACGGCCCGACCGGTGGCGCCCCGAACGAGGGCTCCCCGGACATGTGGGAGCACGGCGACGAGCGCCCCGACCTCGGCGGCGACCTGGGCACGAAGCCGCTCTGAGCTGCCCGACGCCGACCTGACAGGACGACGCTGACCGTGACCGGACGACGGACGGGAGGCCCGGTGCGCGACGTGCGCCGGGCCTCCCGTCCGTGTCCTGCTCACGACCAGAGCCGCGCGCTCCGCCGGTTCCTCGCCGACAGCACGCCCGTCGCGGCGGGCGGCCGCGCGATCCTGCTGCAGATCGCCGATCCCGTGGTGGCGGCCGGGGTCCGGCGCCACTCGGACTTCGCCAGGAGACCGCAGCAGCGCCTGGCGCACACCCTGATGTACGTCTACGCGGTCGTTGTCGGAACCCCCGAGGACGCTGCCGTCGCAGCCTCGTTCGTGGCCCACGCGCACCGCCCGGTGACCGGCGCCGACGACCCGGACCGCCAGCTCTGGGTCGCGGCCACGCTCGTCGACTCGGCGATCCGGACCCACCGCCTGCTCGGCATCCCCGTCGACGACGCACGGGCCGAGGACGTGCTCCGCGCCTACGCGCCGATCGCGACGGCCCTGCGGGTCCCGGCCGAGCGGTGGCCGGACTCGATGCCGGCCTTCGAGCAGTACTGGGCCGCGTCGCTCGCGCAGCTCCGGGTGACGGACGACGCCCGCGGTGTGGTGCGCGACCTGCTGCACCCGCGACACGCGCCGGCATGGGTGCGCGCGGCGATGCCGGTCGTGCGGATCGTCACGGTGGGGATGCTGCCCGCGGCGGTGCGGTCGCAGTACGGCTTCGCGTGGGGGCCGCGCGAGGCTCGACGCTTCCGCCGGACCGTGACGGGCCTCCGGCTGTTCCGCGCGGTGCTGCCCGGCGCGCTGCTGCGACTGCCGGGGCCGCTGCTCATCCGCGCGATGCACCGGACCGCCCGCCGGTACTCCGCGCACTGAAGCGGGTCGAACCACTTCTTGTCGCTACGACAAGAACCGTGGTACGGTCGGGTCATGGCAGTCGAACTCAGCACCCGGACCCGCTCCGGCCAGCCGGTCACCCCGACGTTCACCACGATGCGGTTCCCCGCCGGTGAAGCGCACGTCAAGGTCGCCGCAGGTCCCGACAGCGACGCCGCAGGCGCCCCCGACCTCGTCGAGGTCGCGACCCTGCGCGGCACTTCCGGCGACGACCTGGTGATGCTCGGCATGTGGGCGGACGCGGTCCGACAGCGTGGATCGCGATCGGTCGCCCTCGTCCCCTACCTGCCCGGTGCCCGACAGGACCGTGGCCTGCCGTTCGGCGCGAAGGTCTACGCCGACGTCCTCAACGGGTTCCACATCGACCAGGTGATCGCGTTCGACCCGCACTCGCCGGTCATCGTCGACCTCGTCGATCACCTGACCGTGGTGACCAGCGACCGCATCGTCCGCGACGAGGTCGTCGGCGCACCCGGCACCGACCAGCGCTACCAGGGCATCATCGCCCCGGACGCCGGTGCGGTCGCCCGGGCCACCGCGGCCGCCGACGCCTGCGGTCTGCCGGTGTACCGCGCCGAGAAGCACCGCAACCCGGACACCGGGAAGCTCGACGGCTTCAGCTGCGAACCGCTGCCCGACACCGGTCGGTTCCTCGTCGTCGACGACATCTGCGACGGCGGCGGCACCTTCATGGGCCTCGCGGGCAGCACCGGGCTGCCGAAGGAGCGGCTGGGCCTCTGGGTCTCGCACGGTGTCTTCTCCGGCCGGGCCGCGCAGCTCGGCGACCACTTCGGCGAGATCGTCACCACCGACTCGTACCCCGCGCAGAACGCCATCGAGGGCCTGCGCACCGTCCCCCTGACCCCGTACCTCACCGAGGAGATCCGATGACGAACGCCGGCACGACCACGACCACCGCCACGACGACCACCGGCCTCGACCCGCGGATCACCACCGCCAGCCCGATCGCCCCGCTCCTGGCCGTCGACGGCTACAAGCACTCGCACCGGCAGCTCTACCCCGAGGGCACCACGCGGATCCTGATCAACTGGACCAACCGGTCGAACGCCCACATGCCGGACTCGACGCACGCGGTCGTGTTCGGCCTGCAGGCCTTCGTCCAGCGGTTCCTGGTCGAGGCGTGGGCGCCGTTCTTCGCCGCCGACGAGGAGCTGGTGTGCGACCTGTTCCAGCAGGCACTCGAGGGGTACTTCGGCCCGAACTCCATCGGCGTCGACCACGTCCGCGCCCTGCACCGGCTCGGGTACCTGCCGCTGGAGATCCGCGCCCTGCCCGAGGGCACCCTCGCCCCGATCGGCGTGGCCACCCTGACCGTCGAGAACACGGTCGATGCGTTCTCCTGGCTGCCGAACTACATCGAGACCGCACTGTCGGCATCGATCTGGCACCCGTCCACCGTCGCGACGAAGGCCCTGGAGTACCGCGACCTCATGGAGGACTGGGCCGAACGGACCGGCGCGGACCCGGCGAGCATCGACTTCGCCGCACACGACTTCTCGTTCCGCGGGCAGACCAGCATCGAGTCGGCCGCGGCATCCGGCGCCGGACACCTGCTCTCGTTCCTCGGCACCGACTCGATGCCGACGCTCGACCACATCGCCCGCTACTACCCCGGCGACAACGGCTGGGTGGCGGCGAGCGTGCCGGCGACCGAGCACAGCGTCATGTGCGTCCGTGGCGCCAACGGGGAGCTCGAGACCTTCGAACAGATCCTCGACGTGTACCCGACGGGCATCGTCTCGGCGGTCAGCGACGGCTTCGACCTGTTCAAGGTCCTCACCGAGGTGCTCCCGCAGCTCAAGGACCGCATCACGGCCCGCGACGGCAAGCTCGTCATCCGCCCGGACTCCGGCGACCCGGTCGACATCGTCACCGGCACCGTGCACGGCGTCGACGAGGCCGAGCTGTTCGCCGCCGACCGCAGCGACGAGCAGAAGGGCGTCGTCGAACTCCTCGACGAGCTGTTCGGCCACACGGTCAACGAGCGCGGCTACAAGGTCCTCGACCAGCACATCGGCGTCATCTATGGCGACAGCATCACCCTCGACCGCGCGCGCCGGATCTACGAGCGCCTCGCCGCGAAGGGCTACGCCAGCGACAACGTGGTGCTCGGCATCGGGTCGTACACGTACCAGTTCATGACCCGCGACAACCTCGGCAGCGCCGTGAAGGCCACCTGGGCCCTGGTCGACGGCGAACCGGTCGACATCCAGAAGGACCCGAAGACCGGCAGCGGCAAGAAGAGCGCCAAGGGCCGGATCGCCCTGCACCGCGACGCGACCGGTGAGATCCGGCAGACCGACCAGGCGACGCCGGAGGACGAGGCGACCAGTCTGCTCCAGCCGGTGTGGGTCGACGGGCGGTTCACGGTCCTCCAGTCCTTCGCCGACGTCCGCGAGACGCTCCGTCGTGAGCGGGCCGACCGTGCCGCCCGACGTGCAGCTGCCGCCGGCACCGACACTGCCCCGGCGGCGGCGAACGCGTGACCGGGGCCGCCCCGGCGGCGGTCCGCGACCAGCCGCTCATCGCTGTGGACGTCGTCCTCGTCGCGTTCGACGACACGGGTGACGGGGCCGATCCGGGTGGCCTCCGGGTCGCCACCGCCAGGCGGCGGTACGAACCGTTCGTCGGACGGGAGGCGCTGCCCGGCGTGCTCCTGGACGGTCCGGAACTCCTCGCCGACGGTGCGCGACGCGCCCTGCGGACCAAGACCGGGACGGACGCGGCGGCGGTCCGGCACCTCGCCCAGATCGGGGCGTTCGACGGACCCGAACGGGACCCGCGGAGCGCCGCGATCAGCATCGCGTTCCTCGCGGTCACCGCCGGCACGGCCGCTGTCTCCGACGCCGTGGTCTGGCACGACGCGGTGGGGCTGCCGCTCGGGCTGCCGTTCGACCACGACCGGATCATCACGGCAGCGCTCGACCACGCGCGGACCCGGCTCTGGTCGGACGGACCGCTGACCCGGGCGCTGCTCGGCGAGCGCTTCACCACGCCGGACGCGGCACGGCTCGTCGTCGCCCTGACCGGGGTGGCACCGGACCCGGGCAACCTCAACCGGGCGCTCCGCACGAACCCGGCACTGACCCGGCTCGACCCCGCGGCGGAACCGGTCGTCCGTTCCGGTGCCGGGCGGGGCGGGCGTCCCCCGGCAGCCTGGACGTGGACGGACTGAGCGCGGTTGAGTGGGCGCATGTCTGCTTCGCTGTCCGGGGACGAGTCCCTGCACCTGCCCGAGTTCGACGCGCCTCCCGCATCGCCGCTCGACCTCGCGCGCCTCTGGCTCGACCAGGCCGGTGAGCATGAGGTGTCCGAGCCGATGTCGATGACGCTCGCGACCGCCGGCGCCGACGGCCGGGTCAGTGCCCGGACCGTCGACGTCAAGCGCATCGAGGACCGCGGGCTGGTGTTCGGTACCTCCGCCGAGAGCCCGAAGGGCCGCCAGCTCACTGAGAACCCGCACGCCGCCCTGCAGGTGTACTGGCGTGAGACGATGCAGCAGCTCCGGTTCGAGGGCCGCGTGGTGCAGCTCTCCGACGAGGAGTCCGACGCCCTGTTCGCCGACCGCTCGCCGAAGTCCCGCGCCGCCACCGCGATCGCCGACCAGTCCGCGGTGCTCGAACCGCGGACGCTGCAGGACCTGATCGACGACGCCAACGAGCTGCTCGCCGAGTCCGACGACGACGTGCCGCGGCCGCCGCTGTGGGACGCGTGGCGCCTGGAGCCCGACACCGTCGAGTTCTGGCACGGCAGCCGCGACCGGATGCACCGCCGCCTGCAGTACGTGCACGCCGGCGAGAGCTGGACCGCGACGCGGCTGCAGCCGTAGCGCAGCGGGCAGTGCGCGCCCCGGGCTCGGGACGACGCTGCGGTAGCGTCGGACCATGTCGGCCGCAGCACGCATCACCGTCCGGACCGCGGTGGAAGCGGACGCCGCGGGCATCGCCGACGTGCATGTCCAGGCCTGGCGCGAGGCGTACGCCCACCTGCTGCCCGCCGCGTTCCTGTCATCGCTCGACCCCGTCGCCCGCACCAACCGATGGCGGCGCACGATCGCCGGCGCGAGCGCGGCCGGTACCGGTGTCGCCGTCGCCGAGCTCGACGGCGTCGTCATCGGCTGGGCGACCGCCGGGCCGGGGCGTGACGAACACTCCGTCCGGGACGTCGAGCTCACCGGCATCTACGTCCTGGCCTCCGCGTACGGGTCCGGGGCCGGCCAGATGCTCCTCGACGCGGTGCTCTCGGACGCGCCGGCGTTCCTCTGGGTCGCGGACGACAACCCTCGTGCGCAGGCGTTCTACGCCCGCAACGGGTTCCGCCGAGACGGCGCGACGAAGACCGAGCACCTCGGCGACAACGCACTCGTCGCGGCGCGCATGGTCCGCTGACGTCGGGCTAGAGCTTCTCGATCGGCGCGATCTTGATGAGGAGCTTCTTCCGCCCCGCGGTGTCGAAGGCGATCTCGGCGATCCGCTTCGCACCCTGACCGGTCACCGCCGAGACGGTCCCCTGCCCGAAGTCGACGTGCGAGATCCGGTCACCGGCAGCGAGTTCCATGTCCCCGTTGTCCCGGACCTGCCCGGACACCCGGTTCGCCCACTCGGTCTTCGGACGGGTCTTCGCGGCAGCAGCAGCACGGTCGTAGGAACCGCTGCCCCAGCCGCCCCCGCCGCGGTAGCCGCCACCGGCGCCACCGCCCGAACCGCCGAACCCGCCGTCACGCTTGGCGTTGATCGCGCGGGGCTGCGTGCCACCACGACTGTTCGCCATGCCCGGTGACTGCTTCCACTCGATGAGCCCCTCGGGGATCTCCTGCAGGAAGCGCGAGGGCATCGCCACGTTGACGTCGCCGAACTGCGCCCGGGTCATGGCGAGCGACAGGAACAGGACCTTCTTCGCGCGGGTGATGCCGACGTAGAACAGACGGCGCTCCTCCGACGGGCCACCGGGCTCGTTCGCGGACATCCGGTGCGGCAGCAGGTCTTCTTCGACGCCGGTCAGGAACACCGCGTCGTACTCCAGGCCCTTCGCGGTGTGCAGCGTCATCAGTGACACCGTGCCGGAGGAGTCGTCGAGCTCGTCGGCTGCGGCCACCAGCGAGACCTCGGTGAGGAAGTCGGACAGCGTGCCCTCGGGGTTGTTCTTCTGGAACTCCCGCGTCACGGCCACGAGCTCGTCGATGTTGTCCGCACGGGCCGCGTCCTGCGCGTCCGGCGACTTCCGGAGCTGTTCGAGCAGACCGGACCCGTCGAGCAGCTGCGTCAGGGTGTCCACGACGGGCTGGTCCGCGGCCTTCGCGGACACGTCGTCGAGCAGCACCGCGAACGAGGTGATGGCGGTCCGGACCTTGGGACCGAAGCCGAGCTCGTCGGCGTGCCGCAGGGCTTCGCGCATCGAGACCTCGTGCTCGTCGGCGTACCGCTGCAGGGTCGTCTCGGTGACGGCGCCGATGCCGCGCTTCGGCACGTTGAGGATGCGGCGGAGCGACAGCGGATCGGCCGGGTTCGCGACCGTGATCAGGTAGGACATGGCGTCCTTGATCTCGGCGCGCTCGTAGAACTTCGTGCCGCCGAGCACCCGGTACGGGATCGCCGCCCGGATGAAGATCTCCTCCAGCGCACGGGTCTGCGAGTTCGTCCGGTAGAACACCGCCATGTCGCGGTAGTCCATGCCGTCCTCGTGCAGGCGCTGGATCTCGTCCGCGACGAACTGGGCTTCGTCGTGGCCGGTGTACCCGGTGAAGCCGACGATCTTCTCGCCGGCGCCGACGTCGGTGAACAGGCTCTTCGCCTGCCGGTCGAAGTTGTTGGAGATGACGGCGTTCGCGGCGTCGAGGATGTTCTGCGTCGATCGGTAGTTCTGCTCGAGCAGGATCACCTTCGAGTTCGGGAAGTCGCGCTCGAACTCGACGATGTTGCGGATGTCCGCCCCGCGGAACGCGTAGATGGACTGGTCGGAGTCACCGACGACCGTCAGCGAGGCGCCGGCGATCGATCCGTCGGTCTCCCGCATCCGGGCGACGTGCTGCCCCTGGTCCTCGAGACGGTCGACCTGCTCGACCGGGACCGGCCGGGTGAGTTCCCGGATCAACGAGTACTGCGCGTGGTTGGTGTCCTGGTACTCGTCGACCAGGATGAAACGGAAGCGACGCTGGTACAGCGCGGCCACCTCCGGGAACGCCCGGAACAGGAACACCGTCTGGCCGATGAGGTCGTCGAAGTCGAACGCGTTCGCCCGCCGCAGCTCGTTCGTGTACCGACGGAACACCTCGGTGAACATGACCTCCTGCGGGTCGCTCGCGTTGATGTTGCGGGCGTAGGTGTCGATGTCCTGCAGCTCGTTCTTGAGCTTCGAGATCTTCGCCGCCGCGGCCCCGACCGTCAGCCCGAGGGTGTCCGCCTCGAGGTCCTTGATGATCCGCTTGAGCAACGCCCGGGAGTCCGCGGAGTCGTAGATCGTGAACGACTGCGGGAACCCGAACCGTTCGGCTTCACGCCGGAGGATCCGGACGCACGCGGAGTGGAACGTCGAGATCCACATGCCCTCGGCGGCCTGGCCGACCAGGGCCTGCACCCGCTCGCGCATCTCGGCCGCGGCCTTGTTGGTGAACGTGATCGCCAGGATCTGGGACGGCCAGGCTTCCCGGTTCGCCAGGAGCAGCGCGATGCGACGGGTGAGCACGCTCGTCTTGCCCGAGCCGGCACCGGCCACGATGAGCAGGGACTCGCCGCGGTACTCGACGGCTTCCTTCTGCTGGGGGTTCAGGCCCGCGGTGAACGGGTCCTCGTAGGCACGGTCACGCGCACCCGCGCCGTCGGTGCGGCCGGGCGTCGGGTCGGAGGGGTCGAGCACGATCGTCATGTCCGAGACAGTCTAGGCGCGACCCCCGACGTCCGATCAGGCCCGGTCGGAGGGTTCCGCGACGAGCGATCGGGCCCGGACGGCCAGGTCGGCGTGGTCCGCGAAGACCCCGTCGACGCCCGTGCGGAGGACCGACGTGAACCACCGTTCCCAGTCCCCGAGCGCCGCCAGCTCGCCGCCACGACGGAGGGCAGCGGGCAGGAACCGGTTCTCCGGCCGCAGGGTCCACGTGTAGATGGCGAGGCCGGCCGCGTGTGCCCGCTCGACCACGTCGCTCCGCACCGGGCCGGGATCGTCGACCGCCCGGGTGTCGACGCCCGCCATCAGCGTCGGCAGGTCGACGCTGATGCCGTCGAACTCGGCCGCGAGCCGCGCGAGCGCGGCGTCGGTCCGCTCGTCGGCGTAGGTGGTGGCGGCGGGACCGGCGTCGGCGACCTCGTCAGCGGCCGCACCACGGGCCTCCTGGAGGTACACCAGCCGCGCACCGGTGCCCTGTTCGGCGACCTGCCGGAGGACGCCCTTCTCGAACGACTCGACCGTCAGCCGGTCGTCGCCGCGCCAGCCCGCGGTACCCAGGACGCCGTCGAGGAGCGACGCCATCGGGAACCCGGCCGCGGCGAACGCGCTGGCGTGCTTCACCTCGGCGACGAGCGCGACCCGCCGCGGTGCGGCGTCCAGGATCGCGAGCAGGTCCTCCAACCGCAGGACCGTGTCCTCGCCATCGTGCTGCCGGGAGGCCCGGCGCAACTCCGGCAGGCGCTCACGGGTCCGCAGGGTGCGCAGCTCGTCCCAGGTGAAGTCCTCGGTGAACCAGCCGGTGAACCGGTGCCCGTCGATCGTCTTCGTGGTGCGGCGGTCACGGAACTCCGGTCGGTCGGCGACGTCGGTCGTCCCGGAGACCTCGTTCTCGTGCCGGAGGACCAGGACACCGTCCTTCGTCGGCACGAGGTCCGGCTCGATGGCGTCCGCGCCGAGCTCGATCGCGAGCTCGTAGGCGCTGCGGGAGTGCTCGGGACGGTACCCGGAGGCTCCACGGTGGGCGATGACGAGCGGCTGCATGCAGGCGACGATACGGAGCGCGGGTGAACGCCGGGCCCTCGGGACCGAGGTCCCGCGGACGTTCAGCGAGCGTGCGGAGGTCCCACGGTGGACCGCCAGAGACCGTCAATAGGCTCCAGCGCAGGAGCACGGATGCCGGTTCCGCTTCCCGCGGATCCTCAGCCATCGAGGCCCCACGGCCCGTAGGCTGTGAGGACACGAAGGAACGGCACCGCCGCACTCCGTCACGAGCCCACGAACCGATGCCACCCGGGTACCGGATCCACGACTCCACACCAGAGGAAATCAGAGGACACCATGGCCTTCAAGCCCGGTTTCGACCAGTCCCCCGCCTTCAACGACGCGGGCCGGAACGCATGGGGCGCCGGCTCGAACGCACCGCAGGGCGCCTACCCGCAGCAGGGGTACCCGCAGCAGGGCGGCTACCCGCAGGCCCCGTACGGCCAGACCGGCTGGGGACAGGCACCGCAGCAGCCCGGCATGTCGCCCGACCAGCTCCGGGACATGTACGACCGCCCCTCGGCCGACAAGGTCGACACCGGGCGCATGTCGTACGAGGACACCATCGTCAAGACGCTCCTGGCGTTCGGCGTGCTCCTCGTCGGCGCGGTCGCCGGCTGGAACCTGCCGCCCGTGGTCTGGATCGTCGGCGCGATCGTCGGGTTCGTCCTCGCCCTGGTGAACACCTTCAAGAAGAAGCCGTCGCCGGCACTCGTGCTGGCGTACGCCTTCTTCGAGGGCCTCTTCGTCGGTGGCATCTCGGGGATGTACAACACGATGTGGGACGGCATCGTCACGCAGGCGGTGTTCGGCACCCTCGGTGTCTTCGCCGTCACGCTGCTGCTGTTCTCGTCCGGCAAGGTCCGTGCCACCCCCAAGCTGACCCGGTTCTTCCTGGTCGCGATGGTCGGCTACATGGCGTTCTCGCTCGTCAACATCGTGCTCATGTTCACCGGTGTGACCCAGAGCGCGTTCGGGCTCCTCGGCGTCTCGCTGTTCGGCATCCCGCTCGGTGTCCTGATCGGCATCTTCGTGGTGCTGATGGCGGCGTACTCGCTGATCCTCGACTTCGACCAGATCAAGACCGGTGTCGAGCGCGGCGCTCCGCGCGTCTACGCATGGACGGCCGCCTTCGGCCTCATCGTCACGCTGGTCTGGCTCTACCTCGAGATCCTGCGCATCCTGGCGATCGTCGCGAGCAGCTCCCGCAACTAGCGTTCCTGTTCGACACGACGGGCCCCGGCTTCTGCCGGGGCCCGTCGTCGTTCCCGGGCGGGCGGCGGGCGCGGGCGGCGGCGGGCGCCCGACTGGTCACGACACCCCGCTCACCTCCGCCGAGCGGTCACGGATCGTCGCTCACTACCCGCCAGAACGACGACGTGTGACCGCTCGGCGGAACGGGCCGGGCGCGGCAGGCGGGCCCGGCCCGCGCCTCCCGTCCGGCACGTCTGCCCGCCGACGTCGCGCAACACGCCGCAGCCGGTTCGCCGAGGTCGCTCAACCCGCCGCCGTCCACCCGCCCGAGCGGCAGATCGTGCGACCCCGAGAGCGCCGGCAGCATCCCCCGCACGCCAGCCCCGTCCGCCGCCAGATCGCACGACATGCCGCAGCCGGTCCGCCGGGGTCGCGGGAACTGCCGTCAGCGAGCCGGCCCGACGGCAGAACGTGCGACCTCGGCGGCCGGGCTGGGCGGGCGACGGCAGAACGTGCGACCTCGGCGGCCGGGCGGGCTGGGCCTGTCT